>NZ_BORB01000016.1:0-97665 GCF_018332955.1 Lederbergia ruris | reverse complement strand
ATCCAATTTTATAATGAAGAACGTTACCAGGAGAAATTAAACAGCCTGACACCGTTGGAATATCGGTACCAGACTGTTGCGTAGATTTTTGTTTTTTTACTGTCTACTTGACAGGGTGCAGTTCAAACCCGTACGATGCTTTTTATTTGAAAAGACTCTGGATGAAATGTTGAGCAAATTGTTTAGCAGAGGCAAGATCTTCATCTTCTGGAAATAGTTCGATTAAGAAGTTGGGGAGAACGATTTCCGCTCCTGATTCGGATAATTTCTCTGCAAAGAGGGTAAGGGCTGCTCCATAAGTATTCGTATAATAAGAATCGCCAGAGCCAAAGACAGCAGCCATTTTACCAGTTAAATCCTCTTCATCCAGTTCCTCATAAAAATCCATAAATTCATCAGGAACTACACCACCATCCCAAGTATATGTCCCAATTAGAATACCGTCATATTCATGTAATTCCGCTGGGGTTGCCGCAAATGAATCTTTGACCGCAATCTCAATTTCATTATTTTGTTTCAGCTCTTCTATGATCGCCTCAGCCAACGCTTCTGTGCTGCCGGTTGAGCTTGTATATATAATTATAACCTTTTTCATTTACTCACTCTTTCTATGAAAGTAGAACGCGTATCAAAAGAAAAGATGAGGATGAATACAAGATCGAGCACTAGTATTTGTACTCCTCCCTATCTATTTTAGCAGATCTGGGCCTTTGAAATCGTGACAAACAGGTGAAAAGGAAGGATAAGTTTTAATCTAGTGCATTCGGGAATGATAGTAGTGATGATTTTTTTCTGAAGGAGTTGGTAAAAGTGGGAAGGAAAATCGCTACCGTCATAACAGATATGTTTGAGGACTCGGAATATACAAAGCCAGCTGCTGCTTTTAAAGAAGCTGGACATGAAGTGATTACGATTGAAAAGGAAGCAGGTAAAAAAATAGAGGGTAAAAATAAACAGGCAGAAGTAACCATTGATAAAGGAATTGATGAGGTGAAACCAGAGGAGTTTGATGCCTTATTTATTCCAGGGGGCTTTTCACCCGATCAGTTAAGGGCAGATGAACGTTTTGTTAAGTTTACGAAAGCCTTTATGGATGATAAAAAACCTGTTTTCGCAATCTGTCATGGTCCACAATTATTAATTACGGCAAAATCACTGGATGGCCGTGATGCAACAGGATATGTCTCGATAAAAGTGGATCTCGAGAATGCTGGAGTAAATTTCCATGATCAAGAGGTTGTGGTTTGTTCCAATCAGCTCGTGACAAGCCGTACACCAGATGATATACCTGCCTTTATCCGCGAATCACTAAATTTGCTATAATTTGTACCACCCCATAAAAAAAGATGCGAGGCCGCGCATCTTTTTTTATTTTTAACTCTTAAAACAGCTTATAATCATTATTTTCGAATGAATGTCTCATAGAAAAATCTAAATCTTATATAGGATCGATTGGAATTTCATGGTATGATGAAAAAAAAGAACGGATTTTGCCTATGAGAGTATTATTAATATTATTGTTTGCTTATTTATTAGGGAATATCTTAACTGGGCAAATGATCGCAAAAAGCTTGTATCGAAAAAATCTACATATAGAAGGAAGCGGTAATGTTGGAGCGAGGAATGCTGGCAGAGTTTTTGGGAGAACCGCTTTTGTCCTTACCTTTCTTGGAGATGCGGCAAAAGGGGGAATCGTGATCATTCTCGGTCGATATTTTGCTTTTTCTTCCAGTCTTCAGCTTGCGGTTTTATTCATGGTTGTGATAGGACATATCTTTCCGGTCTTTTTTCGTTTTCATGGAGGAAAAGGGATGTCCACCTTCATTGGAGGATTTCTGATGTTTAATCCTCTTTTATTCGGCTTATTTCTTTGCGTATTTCTCTGCTTTTATTTTTTTCTAAGAAGCTTTACAATCTCAGGTATGGTGGCGGTTGGATCGTATCCTATCATGATGATGTTCTATCCATACCCAATACAAGCGATTGTATACAGTATTTGTATCTCTGGCATGGTGTTATTCGCCCATCGGCAAAATATAAAAGGATATTTTCAAAAGAAAGATAAATAGAACGGCCATGAAGACTTCTATTGTTTTTAGGCTAAAGAATAAAATTTGGTTCTGCTACTGAGGGAAAATTTGGGAGAAGGGGACTATAGCTTATGAGCTTATTTTTTAAAATAGCTGATCACCCATCAGAATTTGAACAAATAGAAAAATTAAACTATCAAACATTTGTAGAGGAAATTCCACAACATGGAGAAAATCCTACGCAAAAGTTGCGTGATCGCTTTCATGATGAAAATACATATATTATTGGTTTGAAAAAGGAGCAAGTAATTGGCATGATTTGTGTTAGAAATCAGCGCCCTTTTTCTTTAGACCAAAAGATAGGAAAGGTGGAAGAACATCTTCCGGTACAGGTTGAAAATCTTTGTGAAATCAGACTTTTGGCCGTAGACCCGGCTTATCGGAATGGAAGGGTGTTCGTTGGATTAACACAGGCCCTTATTCGCTATTGTTTGAAGATGGGATATGATGCTGCGATTATTTCGGGAACAACGAGGCAACAAAAACTTTATAAACATCTAGGCTTTCAACCATTCGCCTATTTAACTGGGGATGAAAAGGCAGCTTTTCAGCCAATGTATTTAACAAAGGCCATTTTTGAAGCTTCCGATATTGGAAAAATATTAAAAGAACCCGTTAACTTCATGCCTGGCCCGGCCACGATTGTGGATGAAGTACAGTCTGCTTTTATAAGCAGTCCATATTCACACCGCTCCAAAGAGTTTGATCACCTGCTAACTTATGTCCAAGAGCAGCTTACAACATTAACAAAAGCTCCTTTTGTCCAGATTTTGCAAGGGACAGGGACATTAGCCAATGATGTTATTGCGGGACAGTTGTCATTATTGGATGGAAAAGGTTTGATTTTGATCAATGGAGAATTTGGCAATAGACTCATGGATCATGCGAGGCGTTGGCAACTCTCATTTGATCATTATGAAGTAGGGTGGGGAGAGGCTTTTCAGTATGACCAGATATCCCAGCTCGTCCAAGAGAAGAAATATCAATGGTTATGGGCCGTCCATTGCGAAACATCTACAGGTGTATTAAACAATCTAGAATCCTTAAAGGAAATTAGCCAAAAGCATAAAGTAAAACTTTGTTTGGATTGCGTCAGTTCTTTAGGGGCTGTGCCACTTAATTTAGAAGGAGTCACATTTGCTTCAGGTGTGAGCGGAAAAACACTAGGGAGTTATACAGGATTATCTTTTGTTTTTCACCAAGAAAAAGTTCAGCCAAGCTTATGTCTGCCACGTTATTTGGATTTAGGTTCCTATGTGGAAGCAAATGGTGTTCCTTATACACAATCATCCAATCTAGTCGAGGCACTTGCGCAAGCATTGAAAAAATATGAGCACCCAAACGAAGTATATGATCAAATCAAGAACCGATATGAGAAGATTAGAAAAGCATTGGAAGAAATGGATTGGAACGTATTAGCTCCTTGGGAACACGCTGCCCCCTTAATTATAACGATTGAGTTTTCGGAAGCAAAGAAAGCAAAAACGATTGGGGATAATCTTTTTTTAAACGGTTTCCTGCTCCATTATGAAAGTAGCTATTTACAAAAGAGGAATTGGTTACAAATTTCCTGTATGAATAAAATGTCGGAAAAAGATATAAAAAAGCTGCTTGAGACTTTGTCTAGATTCAGAGATAAAGAGAACATATCTAAATTAAGCAATCATTCTATCTAATGAAATTTGGGGGCAGAATCCATTCCTGCCCCTGTTTCTATTTAAAAGGAAGAAGCATAGGGTCTTTTGTTGACTACTTGCGAAGCCGTCCTAATTCCTCGGCTAATGCTTGCATTTCTCTTGGGCTAAAATTGTTTTTTCGCAAAACCATTTCATATATATCTCTTAATTCTTCAAATTCTTCCGAACCCATATCTGTATATTGGATCGCACTGGCATTGACCATTTTTATTTTTGTTACAATTTGATCGACCATGTATTCAATGTTTTCTGGTGTGTTTTGTGTTAAATCCATACGATTTCATCCTTTCCCTATGTAATCATTGTTCCTATCTTTTCACGACTCTTAAAAATTGTCAAATATCAGAAAGTCCAGTTATCTATCCAAGAAATCTCGGCCACAAAGCGACAAAGTTGAAAAGGATGTTTCGTTTTGCAGTGAAAAAGGTAAAATAACAGCAATGGATGGAACGGAGGCGGACAAGAATGCGAAAGAGAAAAATTAAAATACGCAAAAAATCTCAGAAGATTAGCAAGTTTATTAAACGGTTAATCACAAAGATTATGGATAATGATGTGACTGGGATGGCCGCACAACTAGCTTACTTTTTTCTGTTATCTTTATTCCCATTATTGATTTTTATCACAACTCTTTTGCCTTATACACCATTGAATCAGGATGATCTATTCAATATCATAAAAGGGTTTGCGCCTGAAGAGACATTTAATATGGTTCGTAAAACATTAGATGAGGTAATGGTCAATCGAAGTGGCGGCCTTTTATCGATCGGGATTATCGGCACGATTTGGTCTGCATCTAATGGAATGAATGGCCTGATGCGTTCTTTAAATCGTGCTTATAATGTGGAAGAGGGAAGACCGTTCATTTTAGCAAGAGGTTTGGCCATTATCTTAACGATAGCGATGATTTTTGTGTTTTTACTTGCATTATTGGTCCCAGTTTTCGGGAAACAATTAGGCATGTTTATGTTTTCCTATGTAGGCTATTCGAGCGAATTTTTACAGATTTGGGGACTTATTCGGTGGACCTTAACGCCGATTATCTTATTCATTGTATTTTTCATCATTTACCTGCTAGCGCCGAGTACAAAGGTGAGATTTAAGACAGCCGCTCCAGGAGCGTTATTTGCTAGTCTTGGTTGGATTATCGTTTCTTTCGGTTTTTCCTACTATGTATCTGAATTCGGAAACTACACATCTACATATGGAAGCCTAGGGGCGATAATCGTTCTGATGTTATGGTTCTATCTTTCCGCGATTATTATCATGGTGGGAGGAGAGCTGAACTCTTTAATAGGTGAAAAAAATGAACAGTAAATAATACGGATGAAAGACTATTTGCATCTAGGTAGGAACGGAGAATTTTTTTATTAGAATATGGAATTATAAATAAGAGTCGTATTTCGATCGAGCTTAAGCGCCTTGGTAAACTAGGCGCTTAAGCTTTTCATAGGAGGATTTAGCGATCATGAATAGAATATTTCTAATTATGTTGATCATCGGAATACCTCTGTCCGTCATTGGAGGTATGCTTCATTTTCCGACCATTTTAATGTTCGTTATTTATTGTTTAACAATTATTGCTTTAGCTAGTTTTATGGGAAGGGCAACGGAAAGCTTAACCCTTGTAGTAGGTCCGAGAATAGGCGGACTATTGAATGCAACATTTGGCAATGCAGTCGAATTAATCATCTCGATTTTTTCATTAAAAGCTGGCCTTATAGGGGTAGTCCTTGCCTCCTTAACAGGTTCTGTGATTGGAAATTTATTGCTGGTTGGCGGACTATCCTTTTTTATAGGTGGTCTAAAATTCAAAGTCCAGAAATTTAATGTGTTTGATGCAAGACATAACTCTGGTTTACTAATGTTTGCAGTCATTGTGGCCTTTGTCATTCCAGAAATGTTTAGTCGCAATTTAACTGAAGCCAAAACGATGACGTTAAGTGCAGGAATTGCGATCATTTTAATTCTATTATACATCGCTGCTTTATTATTCAAGCTTGTTACCCATCGTGGTGTGTATCATACGAAGGAATCGGAAGAAAACATCGAGACAGAAGAGCCAGAATGGAGTAAAGGAAAAGCCATTCTGATTTTGGCGTTGGCTACTCTTGTTGTTGCCTACATCTCGGAAAAGCTTGTCCATACTTTCGAAACGGTAGGAGAGCAAATGGGTTGGACGGAACTCTTTATTGGGGTTATTATTGTCGCGATTGTTGGGAATGCAGCGGAACATGCTTCCGCCGTTTTAATGGCCTTTAAAGATAAAATGGATGTCGCCGTCGAAATTGCGGTCGGTTCTACTTTACAAGTCGCCATGTTTGTCGCACCGATTTTAGTGTTAATCTCGTTATTTTACTCCCAATCCATGCCACTTGTTTTTACCATTCCAGAAATTGTGGCGATGGTGACAGCTGTCCTGCTTAATATTGTAATA
The DNA here is from genome assembly GCF_018332955.1 of Lederbergia ruris. NCBI lineage: Bacteria > Bacillati > Bacillota > Bacilli > Caryophanales > Bacillaceae > Lederbergia > Lederbergia ruris. Next base: position 91,441 of record NZ_BORB01000016.1, on the reverse strand, counting down.
TCGAATGACGGCGAATCGAATTGGTTTGAGGGAGCGACCCTAGTTGCCGCCTATTTAATCATGGGTCTTGGTTTTTATTTATTATAATCATGGATAAACCAAAGGCTTTCTGAAAAACATAAAGGCAAACAACGAAATATAGAAAGGGGTTTGCCTTTATGTTAAAATACTCTTTAATTTTTGGACTGGCATTTTCCTTAATATTAAGTAGCCCAGGCTCTTATACATTAGCGAAAGAACAGGCCAGTAAAAACGCGATCGAATTACCTTCTTCTGTCATTAATATTGAAAAGGAAAACACAAATCCAAATCAAAATGAAGATTTACCGCAATTAAAACCGAGTGGATTTACAAAAGAATTACTGGAATCCTCAAATGAACCGATTGAAAATCCGTACTTAATTAAAATACTGAATGAATCATCCATTAACAAATCTCCTTTTGCCCTTGGGATGCGGGCAACTATTTTTATGGGAACATTTCCACTGAATTATCAATCTGAACAGTCGTCTCCAAATTGGCAGTACCAAAAAGTGAATACGAATACGTATGATAATAGTTCAGGAAATGCAAACCAACAAATGAGTTATACCCAACAAATCCAGAAAAGAATAAAAGGCGGATTAACGTCAAAACTTGAACAAGCTGATGATGTGCAAAACATGATCTTATTAAAAGCCAGAGAAAAAACGAAGCTCCCTTTAAGTTTAGAAACAATGGTTGGCGCAGGAACCAAACACCATCAGGTCTATAATGTAAATCCCAAAAAAGTAGGCCACTTAGACGCCTATGTACCCGCCATTGTGGAAAAAGGCGAAGTTACTTATGGAGAGGTGTATGTTGTCATTCGCGGGATGAAACGCGAAATTGTTGTAAAAAATGTCACCTCGCAAAAAATAGGCGCATGGCTCCCAATCCAAGATCATCTGTATTTCACCTTTCAGGTAACACCTTAAGTGAATGGTTCTTTTTGTCATACATGAATGAGAACAAAAGGAAAAAGCTATGAAAAAGGTGGAAAGGAGAAAAAAATGAAAAAAGTGATAAGGATCGGCTTTGTCTTTTTCCTGCTTTTTGGATTCGTTGGTTCCGCATCGGCGATTTCAAATAAAGCGATTCATTGGGGATTTAAGAAAGCGACGAATGGTGAGCAAGCAGATGCTGGGCAGGAATATGAAGCCCTACTTGAAAAATATGGCGCTTTTTACAAAGGAAGCCCCGATGATAAAAGCTTATATTTAACCTTTGATAATGGGTATGAAAATGGTTATACGAAGCAAGTTCTCGATGTATTGAAAAAAGAAAAAGTGCCGGCAGCCTTTTTTGTTACGGGGCATTATTTAAGAACAGCCCCTGATCTCACAAAACGAATGGTGAACGAAGGGCATATTGTCGGCAACCACTCTTGGAGCCATCCAGATTTAACGCAAATGAGTGTCCCGAAAATTAAACAAGAATTAAATAAAGTAAAAAAAGAAACCGAGCGAATCACTGAGCAAAAAGGAATGCAATATTTACGACCACCAAGAGGGGTTTTAAGTGAACGTACATTGAAGGTGGCCCAAGAAGCAGGCTATACTCATGTATTATGGTCACTTGCTTATAAAGATTGGGAAGTAAACCACCAAAAAGGTTGGAAGTATGCGTATGACCAGATATTAGCACAAGTCCATCCAGGAGCGGTTTTGCTTCTTCACTCCGTTTCAAAGGACAATGCGGAAGCTCTTGAAAAAGTCATTCAAGACTTAAAAAAGCAAGGCTACACCTTCAAAAGCTTGGACGATTTCGTCATGAAAGAACAAATAAAAAACCCTGCCCTTACGATGTAAGGGGCAATTTCACCGGGCTATCCAAGATTTGGATGGCCTTTTTAATATATAGATCCGGTCGAACTGTGCGGTCTTTCTTATGCTATACTAAAGAAAATATTTATCTTTGGGGTTTTGTTCATGTGGAAAGAAAAAATTGAGATTCCCGGTCCTTATAATTTTGATTTAGGTTTAAGCCGATTAGAAATGGATCCACTAAATAAACTAAATCGAGCGGAAAGATTGATCCGAGTGCCGATTTATGGAGAAGAGCCTGAAGTAGCGACTGTACAAGCGATTGGTACAACGGACAAGCCCATATTTATTGTAAGTGGACATCAAGAAAAAACAAAAGAAATAGTGTTAAACCAAATTATTACGATATTTCAATGGAACATTTCGTTACAAGATATCCATGCACATTTTTTAAAAACATCTTTAAAAGATATCTTTATCTTACATCGGGGAACACCGATTATATTGGATTTTGCTCCCTATACAACTTTAGTAAAAGCGATGATCCACCAGCAAATACATATGAAATTTGCCATTCGTTTAACAACGGAATTTGTGCAAAAGTTTGGTTTTCAAATTGATGGGGTGCCCTTCTACCCAACTCCCGAGACAATCGCACAATTGGAGCCTGAGGCGTTAAGAGATTTAAAATTCAGTCAAAGAAAAGCGGAATACGTGATAGGCTTAGGACAGAAAATCGCAAATAAAGAACTAAATTTAGCGGAATTGGCCAAGCTTCCGGATGAAGAGATAAAGAAAGAGTTAGTAAAAATTCGCGGTATTGGTCCTTGGACAGCCCAATCTTTCTTGCTCTCGTCTTTAGGGAGACCAAATCTTTTTCCGATGGCGGACATCGGCATTCAAAATGCAATTAAAAAGTTATTTGCTCTTGAGCAAAAACCGACGATGGACAAAATGTTGGAGTATAGCCGCGAATGGGAGCCGTATTTAAGTTATGCCACCCTCTATTTATGGCGAAGTATTGAACCGCATTAGTAAGGGGATATAATATGTTGAAAAGTAAAGAAAACACTGTGAATAAGAGTAGTAAGGAGCTTAAGTTGTTCAGAGAGCTATCGGTTGCTGAGAAGGTAGTCAACAAAAACTCCCGAAGTCGCTTATGAGTGGTTAGACTGAAGTTGTGTAGGTCTAAACGGATAGATTTCGTTAACATGTAATAAGAAGGTTTGTCATTTCTTGGCAAATTAATTAGAGTGGTACCACGTTGGGTTCAGCCTATCGTCTCTATAGAGACGATAGGCTTTTTATATTTAAATAAGGGTTAATTTAGTAGGTATTTTAAAACTAAAATTAAATTCGGAGGGACATTTTATGAAGTACAATAGAATAAAAAAGACAATTCTTACTGACAGATTGAATTTGAGGATTTTTGAAAAAAGTGACGCAGAAACTGTTCAAGCATTATGTAATAATTTTAATATTTATAAAAGTACACTTTACTTACCATATCCATATTCTTTAAACGATGCCTTAGTATGGATAGAAAACCACCAGAAAAATTTCGATGAAGATCGTTCATATGAATTTGCAATTACAGATAGAATAAGTGGAAATTTATATGGTGCTATTTCATTATCAAACAATCAAAAGTTTAATAATGGGGAAATTGCCTATTGGATTGGTGAGGAATACTGGGGAAAAGGTTACGGTACAGAAGCCGCAAAAGCAATAATAGATTTTGCATTTAAGGAGAAAGAATTACATAAAGTATTCGCACGTTATTTCAAATCCAACCCTGCCTCTGGAAGAATTATGCAAAAAGTAGGAATGGTTCAAGAAGGATTATTAAAAGACCAGGTAGTAAAAGATGGTAAGTATGAAGACTTAATTTATTTCGGAATAATAAATCCTTATGATATTAGAGAAACAAATACTATGTAGGATATCCTTATATGCTTAAGCCGATTGTCAATTTAAAATTTAGTTTCTAAATGGAGTCTGTCCCTCACTACGAAAAAGCTTACAGTGCTGGGGACAGACACCTGGAAATGCAGGCATGAATAAATTATTGAGTAAATAGTCACAATGCGATATAATATGACTATAAAAAATAACAATTGAAAGAGGCGATACTATGGGATCTGCAATAAGACCGTCAGCAGATTTAAGAAATCATTATAATGAAATCTCAAAGCAGTGCAAAGAGTCAAGAGATGCAGTTATTATTACCGTAAATGGGCGAGGCGATACCGCAGTTCTTGGATTACAGGATTACTATCAGATGAAATCAGAGCTGGAATTACTGCGAACACTTGCAGAAGCTGAGGACGATGTGAAAAATGGGCGAGTCGCACCTATGCAGAATTCATTTGATGATATTCGTGGATCGTTACTCGAAAGGAAAAAAGATGAGGTATAAAATATTACGAACGGATAAGGCAGAGGATCAACTTCGTGACATCATATATTATATTGCAGATGATTCAAGAGATGTTAATATTGCACTTGGGTACTTGGAAAGAATAGAAACTGCGATCAATCGTCTTCAGGACTTCCCGGAGTCAGGAAGTATACCGAGATATTCGATTTTAAAAAAGCAGGGATATAGAGTAGTAATTGTTGAAAAACATCTTGTCTTTTATAAGATAAATGAGGCAGATAAGACTGTTATTATTTATGCTATTGTTGATGGAAGAAGAGAATATCGCAACTTAATATAATAGGTGAAAATTCAATCAACAGGGAAATTTCTTTTCCACTGATACTAGAATATCAGCATCAGGAGTGGAGAAAACCGAATAATCCCATAACGATTGGCGATGTTGTTAGGTGAATATGAAAAGACAACATCGGTCAATTGTCGTTTATGCGTATGAGCAGGCTTTGGCAAAAAAGCAACTCGCCAATGCGTTTACATGCAGCTTGATTTTTTAAAAATTCAAGCGTGAGAAACAGGATAAGACTACCCTTTTTTACAGGATAGGAAAGTATAAATTTTGTCTAATGCATGATCTAGCTCCAGCGCCCAGCGGCTAGCAAATTTATGTCTTCTTCCTACGATAAGTCAACATCGGTTCGTCCTTCGTCCTCACCGTGTTTCCTTTATCTCTTCAGAAGCCTTTAAATTTGTACGCCGCTAAACGGGCGCTTGCGCTTTTCTTAGGATGAAATTTAAAAAATGCATGAATCAAGTGAGTTATTATATTTATGGAAATGGTCCGTTTGTCTATTATATGAAGCAAGAGTTTGAGAAGTTGAGTGAAATTGCCTATCATCGTGGTGAAGAACGGGGTCGATTTTTCATCATAGAAGTAGATACGGCGACTTTTGATGAGAGGATAATTTTTGAAAAAAACATCAATTCACATGAAGATCATTTTTTAGGACTTCATTCAGCGGATACTTCAGATTCGAGTTTTTACTATGAAATAGATTCTTTCTTCTTGGATAAAAAGAATGTTTATTTTATCGAATCAGACAAGATAAGGTGGGTAAATAGATTGACAGGCAAAGCAAATGTCATCATTCATGCACCGCTATTAACAAGTGTCGCTTTCGACGGTCAGTATTTTTTTATTTTAATGAAAAATACCAAGTTGTTAAGTATGATATGAAGACGGATTCGGACACAGTTCTTCCCGATATCGTCACAACGTATTTTGTTTTGACAGACGCAGAATTGCTCTTTTTGAATCGTAAAGACCAATACAAAATCTATACCATGAATTTGGAGGATTTTACTATTCGAAAATCACGGATAAATCTGTATTGAGTTTTACTTACGACGATCAATATATTTTTTATGAGGATAGGAACGATGTTAAGAAGTACCGGATTGATAGGGATGGAGAAAATGATACGCTCATCTCAGAGTAGTCTCTCGTATTACAGGTAAGAGGGGAATGTCCTAATAGCCTATTCAACAATTGCGCGATTAATTGAACAAATTGTTGACAATAGAAAACGATATTGCTATGATTTTTTAAAACCGTAGATGAGGGAGTAAAACTGTTCTTTCAGCGAATCCGAGATGGTGTAAGCTGGGCAGATGCAGTAACAGCAAATGGGCCTCAAGGGGCGAAGCAAAAGAATTTTTTAAGTAGTTTAGACGTAAAACCTGCGTTATAGGTTTAGGGTGTGTGTGCATTCTGCAGAGAGGATATGTATGATGCATATCAAACATGGTGGTACCGCAAGCTAACACTTGTCCTCGAATTCATTCAAGGATTAGTGTTTTTTATATATAACGACATAAATGTGAAAAATCCCAGAATTTAAATAATAAAAGAATGGAGAATGATAAACGAAATAGAAAATAGCCATTCTAGATTAACTGGTAGTAATCTAGCAACTTAAGACTTTAAGTAATCGAGTAAGTGATAGGTGGAAGCCGACTGAAACCCGATTGGTTCGGACCAACAAGATGTTGGCTACTTAGGCGTTGCCTTAGAAAATGGCGTCTTTAGCCTAAGATCATTTTTATTCAGTGGGAGAATTGAAAACGCAAACTAAGATTGCTACGTCCTGTGGCAACGTCTGCGTGACTTGCATCCTGCGGCCTAAACCCTCGCTGAATGAAGTTTTACTTTATTGATCATGGCAAGTGTTGATAGGAGGTGGACCCATGGATGATAAATTTACACTATATAATTTAAAAGTAGAGGTTGTTGCTACGGATAAACCAATGGTATGCAAACATAAGGAAGGTGACTATTTCCTAGTTATAGGAGAGGACATTATTTTCCCGGAAAATAATTCATTTTCCATGTATGCTTTAAGCGCGATTTTGCCATTACTGCCTGCGAAGCAGCGGATCCTGCATGAAAATGATTGGATGTTGTCTGATAGTGTCATTGCTTGCCCAGATCCAAACTGTGGTGCAAGATTTAAAATAACTCGAATCGGAGCGAAGGACTTTAGTCATGCGGATTGCACAATTGAACCTATACATAAAGGAGATTATGAATAATGGTTGAAAGATTCGAATTAGCAAAGGATTATACAATTAGCAGAGTGATTAATGGGTGCTGGCAGCTCTCGGAAGGACATAGCTTAAAAGCAAATTTAGACATGCAAGATGTTATGAAGGCCTTCCATATGCTTGCTGAAAGAGGGTTTACGACATTTGATTGTGCAGATATTTATACGGGAACAGAAGAATTCCTTGGTGAATTTTTGACGGAACTAAAATCTGGGAGCGCCCTTTCTCCACATGATATTCAAATTCATACAAAGTATGTACCGGATCTCCAATTGCTTAGTCAGGTCGATTACAATTACACAGAAAATATAATTGACAGAAGCCTTAAACGTCAAAAACGAGATGTATTGGATCTCGTGCAGTTTCACTGGTGGGACTACAATGTGCCTGGCTATGTTGAGACAGCGGGTGATCTGTTGAAACTGAAGGAAAAAGGAAAGATCCGTAATATCGCTGTTACAAACTTTGATACGAAGCATTTATCCGAAATTGTTGATGCTGGAATACCAATTGTATCTTGTCAAAATCAATACTCAGTTTTTGATCGACGTGTAGAAAAAGAATTATTACCGTATTGTCGAAACAAAGGTATTACCTTGTTATGCTATGGTACATTATCCGGCGGTTTATTAGCGGAAAAATGGATTGGTACAGAGGAAGTTGACCCTGATAACCGTTCACTTGTTAAATATTTGCAGGTTGTTGAAGAAACGTTAGGCTGGAATGCCTACCAAGAATTGTTGTTATTGCTTAAACGAATCGCTAAAAAGCACGCTGTCAATATCGCTCAAGTTGCTACAAAATATATATTAAGTCAAGAAGGTGTTGGGGCGTCTATTATTGGTGTTAGAAACAGCAGCCATGTGGAGTCCAATGCTCGTATCTTTAATTTTGAACTTGATCAATCTGATATTGACGAAATCGAGCAATTTTTAAGCAACTATCCAACTTTAGAAGGTGAACCTTTTGAGCTTGAACGTACCGCGGGTTCAAAATTCAGAAATATTATGAAGATGAATTTAAACGAAGAATAAGTGAAAATGGATGTTTAGTATAGAATAGAAAGTTTAGCATAGAATAGGGAGTTTAGTATGGAGCAAAAACTTAAATTTAGAGGTGGCTGGGGGATTGCGTTTATTCCAGTTGCTATTTTTCTGTTTTTCTGTGTATTGTATTTTATCGTTTTTAAAGCATTTGAAATGTATGCACTTGCTATGGGTGGTTTTGTTGCATTGATGATTGGCGCTATTTTTGTACAGAAAGGGAATTATGAACGTTATTGGCATTCCGTTTATGAAGGTGTGCGAGAAGCTGTGCCGATAGCTGTCTTGTTGTTCATTATTGGGATGTTCTCTGAACTAATCAAAGCAACGAATATTTCAGGTGGTTTTGTATGGATTGCCAGATTACTAGATGTGGATGGAGGGTTTTTCACAGCATTTACATTCTTAGCAGTGTGTATCATTGCTACCGCTACTGGATCTTCCATCGGATCTCTGTTTACCTGTTTTCCAATTTTCTACCCGGCAGGCGTATTGTTGGGATGCGACCCTGCCTTCCTAGCGGGCGCCATTGTTAGTGGTGCGATTTTTGGGTGATAATTTAGCGCCCATTTCAGATACGACGATCATCTCGGCAGGAACACAAGAATATACAAAAAAGAAGGGTTTTGCCGAATTAGGTGGTTGCGTTGCCACTCGATTTAAATATTCTTTCGTTGCAGGTACGATCACCTTTACTTTGTTCTGGATTTTTGGAGGTGATGGAACGGTCGCTGCGAACGCTTCGGATATCCTTGTTGAAAATATGAACCCAATGACACTGGTGATGCTCATTCCAGTAGTTGCAATGTTAATGGTTGCAATCAAATTCCGTGATATTTATAAGGCGATTACGGTTGGGATTATTTTAGGGACCATTACTGGTTTAGCATGTAAACTGTTAGCGTTCGGCGATATTATCTCCGTTGTGGATGGTGTTCCGGCAGGGTTTCTAACAGCAGGCGTCAGCGGTATGATGGGAACTGTTACGCTCGTTATGTCTGTCTATGGGATCATGGGTGTGCTTAATGGTGCGGGTGTGCTTGAAAAAGTTACAAATAGCATCCTGAATAGCAAGTTATGCAAAAAGGCTCGCGGTGCCGAAATCGCCATGATGTTAGGTATTTCGTTCACAACTTTAATTTTTGGTGGTGTGACTAGTGCATCGATGACGACCTTTGGAAAAGTGCAGAATGAGATTGGCAAACGTGTCGGTTTGCATCCATATCGTCGTTCCAATCTATTGGATGGTTTTGCGAATTCGATTGTGCTTATCGTCCCTTTTTTAAGTGTGTTTGTCTTCCTCGGTGCTTTGCTGACACAAGGTTATGATTTTGTTGAGCCACTTTTACTAACGGAGGTCAGCGGTGGAATGATCTATTGCATGATCCTATTCTTAGTCCTATTATTCTCCGTAATAACAGGATGGGGCCGTCAATATGAAGGTCCAGATGGAAAACCGGTAAGTTTCCCTCAAGAAAAACAAAATACACTTTATCACAATAGGGGCCGCATCGGACCGCCCTCAAAGTAAAAGTGTCCCACTGCTGGCGCCTAAGTCCAAGTACCGTGGAATTCACGAATAAGTTTAGTCTTCTCCATGGAGAAGACTATTTTTCATCTGCGTGGCAAGACTTTAAGTGAACGGGATATAGAAAAAAATAAATCGGAAAGGATGACAAAATGTCAGAAAGAAAGGTTGAAATCATTTTAAGGGGAATGAGAGAAAATAACTTGAAAAATGTAGATTTAACCATACCGAAAGAAAAAATCATTGTATTTACTGGTCTGTCAGGCTCAGGAAAGAGCTCAGTCGTTTTCGATACTTTAGCAACAGAGAGTAGAAGACAGATGACTTTGAATTATCCTCTTTATGTTAGAAATCAAATGCCAAGATACGAAAGGCCTCACGCGGATCTTATGCAAAACTTAAGCCCGGTTGTAGTCGTAGAGCAACGACCGATAGGAGGTAATTCTCGTTCAACAGTTGGTACCTATATGGATATCGATCCATTGATTAGACTTTTGTTTTCGCGAATAGGAAAGCCATCGATAGGTTCTGCTACCGATTTTTCGAGTCAAAGTTCCTTTGGCAGATGTCCGAAATGTAGTGGATTCGGAGAAGTCATTGCGCCAGACCTAAATAAGATGATCGATTTCAATAAGTCACTTCGCGATTATGCGGTGAAGTTTAAGCCATTATCACCTTCAGGTTGGCAGGGCAGATGGATGATGACTGGCGGATTATTTGATCCAGACCTACCTATAAAGGACTACTCAGAAGAAAAACTCCATTTGCTATTATATGGTCCCGCGGAAGGTGAGAAAGTTTATGCGCCATTTCACACGAAAAATGGGCCGCAAGATCATGAGTGGGATGGGTTATTGCCAAGATTTACGCGTCTTTATATCAACAGAGATATCTCGAAACTAAAAGAAGTATCACAGGATGATGTCTTAGCTGTATCGACACAATCATTATGCCCTACATGTCACGGTTCAGGTCTAAATCCAAAAGTATTGGCATGCAGAATAAATGGCTTAAATATCGCAGAATACGATCTATTAGAACTTACAGACATACTAAAAGAATTAACAAAGATTACAGATCCGATAGGAAAATCTATAGCACAACAGGCAATCCCACAGATAAAACATCTCATTAAAATGGGATTAGGATATCTAAGCCTATCAAGAAAAATGGGGACCCTATCTGGTGGTGAGGCGCAAAGGGTAAAAATCGCTCGTCATTTAGGAAGCAGTTTAAACAATATCACATACATATTTGACGAACCAAGTGCAGGACTTCACCCGGAAGAAGTTGACCTGTTAATTCAGATGCTAAAAAGTCTAAAAGAACAACACAATACTGTCATCGTCATCGAACACGATTTATCAGTGATAAAAGTAGCGGATGAAATAATAGAGATGGGACCAGGAGCAGGTGTAAATGGTGGAGAAGTGATCTATCAAGGAAAATTAGTGGGACTCAAAAACACTCCAACTGCAACCATCCTCAACGACAACCTACAAATAAATCAAAATCCAAGGGCTATCCAAAGTTATTTTACAATAAAAAATGCAAGGAACAATAACTTAAAAAATATAAGCCTAAATATTCCCAAAAATGTCTTAGTCTCTATATGTGGAGTATCTGGTTCAGGGAAAAGCTCGTTAATATTGGAAGCATTCGTAGAAAATTATCCCGAATCCATTATGGTTGGACAAGGTGGCATCGGAATCTCCAACCGTTCGACACTGGCTACATATATGGGCATCATGGATGATATTCGCACGATATTTTCGAGAAGCACGGGACAACCAGCAGGTTTATTCAGCTTTAACTCTTTAGGGGCATGTCCGATCTGCAATGGAAAAGGAGTGACAAAGCCTGATGTAGCCTTTGCAGACCCAGTGACTGTTCGCTGTGAAGCATGTGGCGGTACAAGATATTCAGACGAAGCGCTATCCTATAGGTATGAAGATAAAAATATAGTAGAGATTTTAGCTTTAACGATCGACGAGGCGATGAATTATTTTAAAATGCCAAAGATAATAAAAAGAGTGCAGACACTGAAAGAAGTAGGATTAGGTTATCTAACCTTAGGGCAGACGACTAGTTCTTTAAGCGGAGGAGAAATTCAACGTCTAAAACTTGCAAGCCACTTACAAAAGGAAGGACAAATCTACCTATTAGACGAGCCATCTTTAGGACTACACTCAAAAGATAACGGAAAACTCCTAGACGTCTTTCAAACTCTAGTTAACAAGGGGAATTCTGTAATCATCATTGAACATAATTTGAACTTTATAGCTGCAAGCGACTGGATCATAGAACTGGGTCCTGAAGGAGGAGAACAAGGCGGACATATTATATTTGAAGGAACACCAGAAAAGATGTTAAATACAGATACATTGACAGCGAAATGGTTAAAGGAGGGAGTTAGAGGGCATTCATGATGACCGAATTGATCCGCCTTTAGGGCGCTTCGTGTTTCCTTCTGTCCTAAATTTTTCCTCTCACTCGATTTTCTTTGCACTTTTTATTCCTCCATATTAAACTGAATTATGTTCAAATTTGTTATAGGTTTGATTAAGTATGCTTAAGCATGATATAAGTTTAAGGGAAGTAGAAGATTTAATATTATAATGTGGAAAAGAGTTTGACCTTAGTGTCCAGTAATGAGAGGAATTGAGTTTGATTATGATAGATAATTTCTGGCAGGATTTACCGAAGCCATTTTTTGTACTAGCACCAATGGAAGATGTGACAGATGTTGTTTTTCGTCATGTCATTAGTGAAGCAGGTAGACCTGATGTATTTTTTACTGAGTTTACAAACACGGAGAGTTATTGTCATCCTGAGGGGATTTATAGTGTGCGCGGTCGTTTGACTTTTACAGAAGACGAACAACCGATGGTCGCCCATATTTGGGGGGATAAACCTGAATACTTTCGAGAAATGAGTATTGGGATGGCAAAACAAGGCTTTCGTGGTGTTGATATCAATATGGGATGTCCCGCACCGAATGTAGCTCCGAATGGGAAGGGCTGTGGTCTGATCCGCCGTCCGGAAGTGGCCGCAGAGTTAATCCAAGCGGCTAAAGCAGGCGGATTGCCTGTAAGTGTGAAGACAAGGCTTGGTTATACGGAAGTGGACGAATGGCATGAGTGGCTGACACATGTGTTGAAACAAGACATTGCGAATCTGTCCATTCATCTGCGTACAAAAAGGGAAATGAGCAAAGTCGATGCTCATTGGGAATTGATCCCGGAAATTAAGAAACTTCGTGATCAGGTGGCACCAGAAACACTTTTGACGATCAATGGCGATATTCCTGATCGACAAAAGGGCCTAGAGCTGGCTCAGGAATATGGCATTGATGGGATTATGATTGGGCGTGGTGTTTTTACAAATCCATTTGCCTTTGAAAAAGAACCGAAAGAGCATAGCAGTGAGGAATTGCTTGATCTCCTCAGGTTGCATCTTGATCTCTTTGATAAATATTCAAAATTAGAACCACGTCTATTTAGACCTCTTCGCCGCTTTTTTAAGATCTATGTCCGGGGATTTCGTGGGGCGAGCGAGTTAAGAAATGAATTGATGAGCACAGAATCAACGGGTGAAGTACGTGCAATACTCGATAATTTTCAAAGCGGAGTAGTACGCTAAACCGTCAAAGGGGTATGTTCCAGCCCGAATCGTGCCCGTAATCGAGGTAAGAATCCCAAAAGGGTCACGATCCATCCCGCAATCGTGGTAAGAAGCATAAAAGGAACTTATTGGCGTGGAGATTGTAATAATGATGTTTTACAAAGAATTTTATGGAGCTTCTTGCTAGTTTTTGTAACTTTAAGTAAAGTGATTTAAAAAATAGTGTTTTTCTTGAAGGAAAAACGGAAATGGTACAAGTAACGAGAAAATGAGGAGGGCTAAATAATGAGTTTCCTTTACATCAAAGCAATGGAAGTCTTTAAAAAAGATGCGGAGCGACAATATAGGGAAGAAACTCAAGATTCAAAGCCTTTTAAGAGACAGGAAAGACGAAAGTATAGGTAGCAAATTTCTTTAAAAACGAGAGAGCATGATACGAGATTGGAAATCTTTGGCTGGAAAGGTTATCTAGATGTAGGCTATAGGCTCTTGCTAATGTTAAACAACTGTTTTGTGAATAATGCCAGGCTCTATGACAATGCAAATTGTTTTAGAGCCTGGCATTAATTTGAATGGATATTATTAGGATTTTTTTAGATCGGAAAAATTAAGAGTTGTTTGCTTCCATACGAGATAATGATCTTATCAGCCCTGGCCAATAAATATGAAATAATAACCTTTTATTAACAACCTTGTAATACGATGTACTAATGTGTTACGATGTAAATATAATTATTTTTAAAGTGGGGTCTAGTTATGGATAAGGAGATCATGAAAGGCAGTATTGATATTTTGCTTCTGTCATTGGTAAGTAAAAAGGATATGTATGGTTATGAAATGGTAAAAACTTTAAAGGCAAATAGCAATGAACTATATAACATGAGTGAAGGAACGTTATATCCTGCATTAAAAAGGTTAGAGAATAAAAAATGGCTTGAATCATATTGGGGGAATTCAGAAAGTGGTGGGAGGAGGAAATATTACCGGATTACAATGGATGGAAAGCAAGAACTAGAGAAGAAATTAAATGAATGGAATCAAATTAGCCATCTAATTAAAGTATGTTCGGAGGGAATGGCTTGGATCAAACTATCGAAACCTATATTGATGAAATTGTAAGCCGATTAAATTGTAATGAAGAAGAAAAAATTGAAATTATCGATGAGATAAGGGATCATCTATATTTACTGAAAAATGAATACATAGATGCAGGTTTTAATAACGAACAAGCTACAGAAAAAGCATTAGAAAGCTTCGGGGAACATGAGCAGTTAACAAATGGTTTACAAGATTCACTGTCTCCGTTCTTTAAGGTATTTAAGATAGGGGCATGGATTTTATTTGGTCTCTACTCATTTATTATTCTTTTTATGTTGCTATTTCAGCGAATCTTATTTCGAATAACTGATTTTTATAGGAATGGGGATACATTTAACATTTACGTTTATATTCCGATGGAGTCAGAGGGACTTTTTGAATATTTAAAGTTCAACTCGAATATTATTCCGTTTCAAAATACCATTGGATATTTAACTGGGGCTGACCGTTTTAATATTGATATAATCATTAGCAATACATTAGGGAACATTTTAATTTTCCTGCCATTAGGAATTTTTCTTCCTTTGTTATTTAAAAAATATAGCAAATTTACAAAAGTATTGATTGCTTCGACCATTATCAGCTTTTCAATTGAAGTCTTACAGATTACTTTACAAATTGGGCAATTTGATATTGATGATATCATTTTGAATGTTGTTGGAAGTATCATTGGTTTCTTCTTTTTTAAAATGCTAAAACACATCAACACTTTATCGAAAGGCGGTTTATCACGAAGAACGATCGGTTAATTTTCCCGAACTTCATAGGGAACCATTCGGCAGGTACTTATAGAAACTAAGGAGAAAACGTATATGAAAATTGTCATGAAAGTGGGTTTAACAATTGCTTTATGCTTTTATTTGTTAGTGCTTTCAAAGCTAATTTTATTTAAATATCTTAGTATACCGGATATCATTGGTCACTTTACATTCAGTAGCGACGGCCCGTACTGGAATAGCCACAATTTTATTCCGTTCAAGACGATTGCGTATTATTTATTTTTGGCGAACGATATAAATGTCAGCATACGGGTTGAAAATGTAATTGGAAATATTATTGGGTTTGTCCCTTTTGGATTTATTCTGCCGTTATTGTCAAGTAAGTTTCGTAGCCTTAAAAAGGTGACGGTAGCAACGTTTTGTTTAAGTTTGGCCTTTGAATTGATTCAACTTATTTTTAGGTTTGGTAGCTTTGATGTTGATGACTTAATTTTGAATACACTTGGGGGAATAATAGGATATTGGCCAATAAAATTTGTTAGTACACTAATGAACTACAAGCGGAGACAACAAAGAGTGTTATAGATTAAACAGTGAGGATTTAAAATATGAAACATCTTTTTGATCATTGCCTACCGACACCATAAAAAATCAATTAAAAAACACACATGAAAAACTAACAATGACGTTAGCATTTTCATGTGTGTTTTATCATTTAATGTTAATTTATTTTAGGCAATACTCTATTTAATAGTATACACCAATGAAATATATAAGTCTATATTTTTTTATTTTTAATTGCTAAAATAACGAGACATTCAGTTAAGGAGGGATTCGAAATGCAATTTGAAGAAGAAAAAAAGGTATTAAACAAAACATTAGCTATTATTAACCAACAATATGAGTACTTAGCTTCAATACCTGAATATCGCGGGGATGATTTTAATGAAAAAGTCCTGGAAGATAGTAGAAGGCGAATGCGAGCATCATTAATGAGTGCTAAAAAGGACCCTTACTTTGCACGACTTGATTTTAAAGATGAAGAAGCTGATGAAGTAAAAGTAACGTATATTGGAAAAGCCGGTGTTTTCGATGAGGAAAATGGAAATGTTTTAATTACGGACTGGCGTGCACCAATTGCCAGCTTATTCTATGGTTTTAGCGGAAGTGAAGGTGATGTTTATTATCAATCTCCAGATGGCGTCGTTGAAGGTGAAATTTACTTAAAGAGAAACATTGTTACTTATGAACAAGAACTGGAAAGAGTAGTCGATCGTTATATTCGCGGAAAACAGGAATTATCTGGAGGAGATGAATTTCTATTATATAAATTAGGCGATCAAAAAGATAATCGACTTCGTGACATTGTCGCCACCATTCAAGGGGAGCAAAATGAAATTATTCGTTACCCGTTAAACCAGGCCGTCATTATACAAGGAGTAGCGGGGAGTGGAAAAACGACCGTAGCCCTTCATCGGCTAGCCTATCTGTTGTATGAATATCGCGAACAATTAACTGCACATCGAATGATTATCTTTGCCCCTAACACGATCTTTCTGGATTATATTTCACAAGTACTGCCTGAATTGGGCGTTGGAGATATTGTGCAAACGACCTTTCCAGAATGGGTAATGGCGATTATCGATGACCCGAATTGTCAGCTAGAGTCGCTTAGCAAAAGAAGAAAGGCATTTTTCGAGTCAGAGATTGTTGATCAGGATAACTTGAAGGGCACATTAGCGTTTCAACAGAAAATAAGAGAGCAATTATCAAAATTAGAGAAAGAGTGGCTGCCTGCAGAAGATTTTATACCCTGGGAGAATAAACAAGGCGTTTCTCTAGAAAAAATAAAAAGCTGGCTAGAAACAGACTTTAAAGATAACCCTGTTGTAAAGAAATACGAAAGGGTTAAAGCAAAATTAACACGTTGGATTGAGATTGAGGCAAAAATGTATGAAGAGAAAAAAGAACAGGAACAAGCCCGGAAAGAAGGCAAAAAGCAATTAAGAAAATACTTACGTAAATGGAAAAAAAGAAAGCCTTATGAGCTTTATGCACAAATCTTAAAAAGAATGGGAAAAGAGGACGTTTTACCACCAAAGAAAAATATAGCTCTTGATGATTTAGCACCTTTATTGGATATCCATGATTATTGGTTTGGCATTGAGAAAGAGGAGCGGTTTGATCATGTTGTGATTGACGAGGCCCAAGATTTCTCTCCTTATCAAGTTTCCGTATTAAATGCCCGTACAAAAAAAGCATCATTTACGATATTAGGTGATTTGGCACAAGGCATTCATCGTGATGAAGGGATTGACCAATGGGAACGTTTTATTGAACTTTTCGGTACATCCCGTGCGAAATTCTTCCAAATGACGAAAAGCTATCGTTCCACCTATGAGATTATTGCGTTTTCCAATACAATTTTAAGTCATCTTGCAAGCCCACCTGCTTATGCAGAGCCAGTATTTCGGAGTGGGGAAGATGTGCAGATTCAACAAATACAGGCAGAAGATAAAACGGAAAAAATCGTAAGCTGGGTGAATGAAATGAAACACCAAGGTATGAATACCATTGCGGTTATTTTAAGGTCTGAATCAGAATGCGATCAGATTTATTCTAAACTGAAAAGTGAACTTGCAGAATTAAAAATGATCACAACCGAAGATAAAACATACGAAGGAGGGCTCTCTTTATTGCCTGTGTACGTATCAAAAGGATTAGAATTTGATTCCGTACTAATGGTCGATGTCGATGAGGTACATTATCCTAAAGATGAGCAAACAACAAAATTATTATATGTTGGCTGTACAAGAGCGCTCCATCATTTATCGATTATTTACAGTGGAAAACCATCTGAACTGATTTCTATTGGATAGATAGTGACAAAGTTATTGCTATGGTAGATGAAGGATACAAAGGATATGAACAGCATGTAGTTTTACAAAAAGCAATGATGAAATTGATTCTTAGTATACTTTTATAAAACGGTTTCTTATATAGGAACTGTTTTTTTATGCTTGAATTACAAAGGCAATGATGTTTAACTGTTGTATATAGTGTTTATGTGTTATATACACAATAGTGATAAGCAAGTAATTGGACGATATATAGATGAGCATTGTACAGATGTTCAGCAAATGGCTATTTGATGAGGTTATTCACGGTTTCTATAATGTGTATAATGAGGATATACAATGAAAAAGAGGTATTTGTATGCAAATTATTATATCGAACAGTTCGAAAGAGCCTATTTATGTACAAATTATGAAACAAATTCAAACGGCAATCTTGTCAGGTGAGTTAGCGGAAGGCACCGCATTACCTTCCATAAGACAGCTGGCTAAGGAGTTAAAAATAAGTGTGATCACCACCAAGAGGGCATACGAAGAACTAGAGAAATCGGGATTTATCTATTCGATTGTTGGAAAAGGGTCGTTTGTGGCAGAGCAAAATCTAGAGGTTATTCGCGAGAAAAAACTAACCGTGATTGAAGAGCAGTTAAGTGCGGTGATCTCAAATAGTCGGGAAATTGGCCTATCCTATGAAGAACTGCAAGAGTTGCTGAAGTTGTTGTACGAGGAGTGATGGGGATGGAAAATGTGATAGAACTCCGTGGCATTTCTAAAGAGTTGAAGGCATTCTCTATAGATAATATGGATTTACAGATAAAACAAGGCTTTGTAACTGGATTTATCGGAGCAAATGGAGCGGGAAAGTCGACAACCATGAAGCTGATGATGAACCTCTTACAGGCAGATGCTGGGGAAATAAATGTATTTGGATTGGATTATGCTAACCATGAAAAAGAGATTAAAGATCGGATCGGCTTTGTTTATGATAGCAATGTATTATATGGATCCCTGAACTTGAAGGATATTAGCAGAATTGTAGCACCAGCTTATAAACGCTGGAATAGCAAGCAATTCAAAGCCTATATGGATCAATTTGAATTACCCTCCAATAAACCAATTAAAAAATTCTCCAAAGGAATGCAGATGAAAGCTTCTCTCGCGATTGCCCTATCCCATGATGCAGAGTTTATTATAATGGATGAGCCAACAGCTGGATTGGATCCGACTTCTCGCAGGGAGCTATTAGACATTTTTCAAGATGTGATGGTGGATGGGAAAAGAACAATTTTCTTTTCTACACATATTACCAGTGATTTAGAACGAATTGCCGATTATATTGTCCTGATTGATCAAGGAGAAATCCTCTTTCACAAACCAATTTATGAACTACAGGAGCAGTATGCGTTGGTGAAAGGAAGTACCGATTTGCTTGATCGAGATACGGAAGAGAACTTTATTAAAATAGATCGTTCCTCAACTGGGTTTCAAGCCTTAACCGATAAAGTGGAGGAAGTGAAAAAATTATTTGGCGACCATGTCATAATAGAAGAAGCGTCATTAGAGGAAATTATGGTTTACATGAAAGCAGCGAATCGTCAGGATAACTGAGAAAATATAAGGCTTTATATTGAATACACACTTGGGAGAGATCTTATGCGCGAAGGCAGGATCTCTTTTTCATTTTTGCCAAACTAACGGTTGAAAAGAGAAAGAAAAGATGTTTTAATGTATATAGTGTAAATATAGTATATATACAATATTGGGATTGAAAAGGAGAGGTTTTTCTTGTCAGAAGAAACAGTTGATCCCCGCGGTAAAATACTCAAGGACAGACTAATCGGTCTAGGTATTTTTATATTTGCGCAAATTATTTTTATACTTTTGGATGGAACTGGCTGGGAACCAAATGTTCGAGATACAGATATAATCAACCGCATATTAAATGCAAAATTATTTACCGAATACTTTCATTTTTATAGCTACCCATTTTTTAATTTTGTCACATTTGTCTTCCTAATTGCGATTCTTTTAAGCTTATTGGCAGATGTCCTGTCGATTATTTTTAAAAGAAAGTAATGAACAGTGCCTGATAAGGAAGATTTTATAAAACTAATTTGCAAGAGGTAATGAAGTAAAGCAAGGATTATCGAGGAGTGATATGTGTGAAAAATATAGTAGAGTTTAAACACGTAACCAAACGTTTTAAAGATTTCTCCTTAGAAAATATGAATCTGCAAATAAAACAAGGATGTGTAACAGGATTTATTGGTGCAAATGGAGCGGGAAAATCGACAACAATGAAGCTGATGATGAATCTGTTACAGGCAGATGCGGGGGAAATAAGTGTATTTGGCTTGGATTATGCTAGTCATGAAAAAGAGATAAAAGAACGCATGGGGTTTGTCTATGATCGTAATGTGTTCTATAAAGATTTAAACTTAAAAGATCTTCGTCGCATTGTGGCACCTGCTTATAAAAATTGGAATGATGAGCAATTTTATGACTATATAAAGAAGTTTGAGCTGCCGTTAAATAAGGCAATTAAAACTTTTTCAAAAGGGATGCAGATGAAAACTTCTTTGGTCATGGCCCTATCACATGATGCAGAGTTTATTATGATGGATGAGCCGACAGCAGGGCTAGACCCAGTTTTCCGGAGAGAGCTGCTAGATATTTTACAAAATATCATGGAAAATGGGAAGCGAACGCTATTTTTTTCCACACATATTACTAGCGATTTAGAACGAATTGCGGATTATATTACTTTTATTCAAAAAGGGAAAATTCTGTTCAATGATTCGATGGATGATGTGCAGGAGCGTTATGCTTTAGTTAAAGGAAGCACTGATTTACTCAACCGCGACACTGAAAAAAACTTTATAAAGGTAGATCGTTCTTCTACTGAATTTCAAGCTTTAACCAATGATGCACGGAAAGTTAGGATCATATTTGGAGATCAAGTAGAGATTGAGGAAGCTACATTAGAGGATATAATGTTTTATGCGAAAGGAGCGAGTCATCAATATGTTTAACTTGATAAAAAAAGATTTTATTATCCAAAAGTCACAAATATTTCTGTTTATTCCAGTTCTTATTTTCTTTGCAATTTTTGGCAGGCATATGAGTCCGGCTTTCATTTTTTTCATAGCTAGTTTTTATATCCCAATGAATGGGTATATTTATGATGAACAGGTTGAATCAAATATTTTCCTTAATTCATTACCCTATACGCGAAAAGAGATTGTTACGGCAAAATATATTGGAGCAATTGTGTATATGATTGTATCAATCGGTCTAG
Organism: Lederbergia ruris; assembly: GCF_018332955.1. Classification (NCBI taxonomy): domain Bacteria; kingdom Bacillati; phylum Bacillota; class Bacilli; order Caryophanales; family Bacillaceae; genus Lederbergia; species Lederbergia ruris. The sequence continues at coordinate 70,511 of NZ_BORB01000016.1, read as the reverse complement.
CGAGTATTATTCTTTATATATTTAATTACGGCTATATGATGAGGGATATGGCCATCGCTGCGGGCTTGTTCTTCATTTTTGCTGCTTTCGTTTTTCCGTTATTTTATATATTAAAGCCTGGTTATATCGGAACAGCGGTTTTGATTGGGGTTATACTCTCGGCAGTCATTCTGCCGCCAATTATCCGATTCTTGGCAGAACATTTTACAACGATTACCAATTTTCTTACAAGCCAATCAGCGGCTACACTATATCTTAGCGGTGCGGTCATTGCCATTGTACTGTATCTACTTTCCTGGATGGTTAGTCAATTTATGTATCAACGCAAAGCGTTCTAAATTTTATACCACTCCTATAACTAAAGCCGTAGAGGCCGTCCCAAAATTCGAAAATGTTTTTCATTCCAACGATAGGGGATCGAGTAATGGACAAAAAGGTACATGCTGAAAACGATTCAGTTGGCATTCGTATCAATGCCCCAGAGGGCGTGCAATTTAATCTGTCCGCTCAAATTCCAATCAAAGATAAATGGGAAAAACTGGACCAAAAGAATATCAACTTTTATCTAGCCTATTTAAATGATCAAGGGAAACTGGTTGCAAATGGTACTATTCATTATACAATTGAAGAAATGACTTAAAGCTTTTTAGAAAATAATTGACACATTCCACATACTGGTCATCCGAGGAATCTGGCATTACCACGAAAACTAGAATTCAGAAGTGAGGCAGCAATCATTTTGATTGTTGTTTTTTTATGTCATTGCTTATCCCCCTTGATTTAAAAAAAGAAATAAAACTTGAATGATTCATACTCGTAAACAAAAAGGTAATGATTGTTAATACAGCCAATCATGCAAACCTTTTTGAAACATTTTAGATTGAATGAACTAACTATATAAAAATTTAGAAAAATAGCATACGCGGACATTAGAATGCACTAGCAAGAAAAAACATTTGATAAAGCATGTCGACTGATTTCTTCTTACAGAAGTTTACATTTTAATATAAAAGTGATATCATAATAATATGATTAAGATATGAAGGAGTGATTTCGTGGAGGAACGTAAGGCATGGAGCATAAGCGGAATACTGGGGATTGGCTTGATTGTTGTTTTTCTTGCTATCGGTGCGTTTTGTATTTTTCAATCACAACTTATTTTGGGAATTGTGCTTATTATTATGGCTGTTGTTCTCATTAGTGGGATTACGATTGTGCAACCTAATCAATCTGTTGTAGTTATTTTTTTAGGAAAGTATATGGGGACGGTACGGCAGGAAGGGATCCTAATAACCGTTCCATTCTCTGTACGCAGAACGATTTCTTTAAGAGTACGTAACTTCAATAGTAATCGATTAAAAGTCAATGATGTGAACGGAAACCCAATCGAAATTGCAGCAGTGGTTGTATTTAAGGTCGTTGATGCAGCGAAAGCCGTTTTTGATGTTGATCAGTACGAACAGTTTGTTGAAATTCAAAGCGAAACAGCCATTCGTGCAGTGGCAACTACCTATCCATATGACTCATTTACCAATGATGAACTAACACTACGTGGCAATGCAGATGAAGTATCGGATGAATTGACAACAGAACTTCAGGAACGTTTAAAGGTTGCTGGCGTTGAGGTGATTGAAGCTCGCTTGACACACTTAGCTTATTCTACAGAGATTGCTCAAGCCATGTTACAACGCCAACAAGCAAGTGCGATTATCTCTGCACGTGAACAAATTGTTCAAGGAGCTGTTGGGATGGCACAGGATGCGATTGCTCGTCTAGAGACAGATAATATTGTTGAATTAGACGATGAACGTAGAGTAGCACTGATCAATAATTTACTTGTTGCGATTGTTTCGGATCAGGGAACTCAGCCCGTTATTAATACAGGATCACTTTACCAATAAGTAGGTCTTATGATGGCTAAGAAAAAAAACTTTCCATTACGTATTGATCCCGAACTCTACGATATATTGCAACGATGGGCAAAAGATGAATTTCGCAGTGTCAATAGCCACGTTGAATTTTTGCTCAGAGAATCTGTTAAGCGAGCAGGTAGGCTGCCGAAAAAACAAGACAAGGACATAGGGGAAGATTAATGGAATTGGCACTGACTCGATTGCGAAGAACAAAAGCGCAAGCGCCCGTTTAGCGACGTACAAACTTTTTAGGGGCCTGACGAGATAAAGGAAACACGATGAACCCGAAGGGTGAATCGATGTTGACTTATCGTAGGAAGGCACCGAAAGTTTGCTAGTCGCTGGGCGCTGGAGCTGGATGTCAAACCGCAACGTAAACAGTTATCCACAAGTCGAGAATTTTATAATTTCCTAGACCATGAGAAAGGCGCGCCGTCCTGGCGCAACGCCGATGGACTCGCATCCTGCGAGCCTCTCCCGGCTGGGCGCTGGAGCTAGATCCAGCATTAGCCTATATTTATGCTTTCTTTTAAAAAAGCCATTAGAAATTGGTATCGCACCTGATTTCTAATGGCTTTTTGCTGTTGGCATTCAGCATTTGTTCACTTCTGAATGGTCTACCGGCTTTCCTGAGAGACGTCTACCATGTTTGAAAATGAAAAGGTTTCTTTGTCCATAAGGGCTCGAACCTCTTTCAACTTGTTAGCTTCATCTTATCCGATCACGCAACGTGAGGGGTAAGGTTTTTTGAAATTCACTACCTCAATGTAAAGTACGTAAAAAATCAATTGATAAAATTATCTCTACCCCTTTGCCTTTTTATATGAATCTGCTATGATGATATACAAATAAAAATTAACATGCGATGATAAGGAATAGTACCTGTTGACTGACTTTCAGAAAGTTGCTGGTTGATGTGAAGCAATAGAAGGAAAACGGGGAACTCGCCTTAGAGCTGACTTAGTCAAATCGGTAAGTTTGGAATGAGAGTAGCTAAGAACGGAAAACTCACCGTTACAAGGGGAAGGGTATAAGGCAAAGATGCCTGTATCTGAATAAGTGCATGATAATGTCTAATTATCATGAAATCGGGGTGGTACCGCGTAAGATCAGTCTTTCGTCTCCATAGCAAGTTGCTGGAGAAGAAAGGCTTTTTTTATATTCAATTTTAGGGAGGAATTGACCATGTTTAATTATCAAAAATACGAGAAAAAATATTATTTGCCTCCAACACTTTCTTATGATTGGGTAAAGAAAGAAACGGTAGAAAAAGCGCCAATATGGTGCAGTGTGGATTTGAGGGATGGAAACCAAGCTTTACCCATTCCGATGAATTTAGAAGAAAAGCTAGAGATGTTTCAGCTGTTAGTTGATATCGGGTTTAAAGAAATTGAAGTCGCTTTTCCCGCTGCCTCTGACACAGAGTTTAATCTATTGAGGACCCTGATTGATAACAATATGATTCCGGATGATGTGACGATTATGGTTATTACACAGGCAAGAGAGCATATTATTCGCAGAACTTTTGAAGCGATTCAAGGTGCACCTAAGGCCATTGTTCATCTATATAATTCAACCTCAGAAGCACAACGTCGACAAGTATTTAAGAAAACAAAAGAAGAGATTAAACAAATTGCTGTAGATGGTGCAATTCTAGTAAAAGAGCTAGCCGAAGAAACAGGAGGCGATATTTATTTTCAATATAGCCCGGAAAGTTTTCCTGGAACAGAGGTCGAGTATGCGTTGGATATTTGTAATAGTGTACTAGATATTTGGAAACCGATACCAGAACATAAAGCAATTATTAATATTCCGACAACTGTTGAGAACGCGATGCCTCATATCTATGCAAGTCAAATTGAGTATATCCATAAAAACCTGTCGTATCGAGAGGCTGTTACGTTGTCCATTCATCCGCATAATGATCGTGGATGCGGAGTTAGTGATGCAGAGTTTGGTGTATTAGCGGGAGCAGAACGGGTAGAAGGAACGTTATTTGGCATTGGCGAACGCACTGGAAATGTGGATTTGATTACATTAGCGATGAATATGTATTCGCAAGGGTATGATCCAGAATTGAATTTTAGTAACCTCGATGCGATCCGTAAAAAATATGAAGGATTAACAAGAACGACGGTTCATGAAAGACAACCATATTCTGGAGATCTTGTTTTTACAGCATTTTCCGGTTCACATCAAGACGCGATATCGAAGGGCATGAAATATAGAAGAGAAAACAAGCTGGAGAAGTGGGATGTACCTTATATTCCGGTCGATCCGGCGGATTTGGGAAGAAATTATCAAACCGACGTCATTCGGATTAATAGTCAATCAGGAAAAGGTGGGATTGGCTATATCCTTGAAAGTAATTATGGGATCAAATTGCCTTATAAAATGAATGAAGAAATGGGCTATTTGACTAAAAAAGTATCAGATGAAACAAACAAAGAGCTTTCTGCCGAAGAAATCTATCTCGTATTTATAGACCACTATGTTGATTATTATCCATCATTTCAAGTAGTTGACTATCAATTTAACAAAAATGGGGAGCAGAAAGTAACGTTAACGTTACTTAAAGATAATCAACAAATTGAGATACATGGAAAAGGCACAGGGAGTTTGGATGCCGTAAGCAACGCACTCCAAGAATATTTTGGGATTGATTATAATCTGGAAGTTTATGAGCAGCATTCGCTGGGCAAAAGTTCGCTCGCCGAGGCGTCAGCGCAGATAGGAATTTCACATCAAGGGCGTATGTACTGGGGAGCAGGAATCAATCAAGATATTATGAAGGCATCTGTCCAAGCTTTAGTTGCTGCGGTAAATAAACTGGAGGTTTTCTAATTTTTTCGAGATTATTTATGTTCTAAAGAATGATGGAAAAAATTATGATATGCTGGTGTGGAGAAACATGATAAAATCAGTGTTTCTAGCCTACGGTCAAGTGGAAATTATACTAAAATCGAATATGTATTGAATAAAGAGGTATTGTGTAAAAAGCAATACCTCTATTTCATTTCTCGGTCGTTTTCAAGTCACAGTTCTTTTTTAGTGAAATTTTATCTCTAAACTTAAATGATTTTTGATAGAACTTTGTTAATTTATAGTGAGGAGTATTTTTGTTATGAATAGGTGAGGACGATCGAAGACTATAGCTTAATTCGAAAAATTAAATCTGGTGATACGGAGGCTTGGGAAGAATTAGTAAATAAGTACTATGAGCAAATCTATTCATTTTGTGTACGAAGATGCTTGGGTGATCGCGTTTTAGCTGCAGATTTAACCCAAGATATCTTTCTCAAAGTCATTGAAAACATCGATACATATAAATTTAGGGGGAAGTTCTTTAATTATTTATTCACCATTACTGTTAATGTGTGTAACAACTACTATAACAAAAAGAAATTCAACCAGTCTGAATTAGATGAGAACGTTATAAATAGTGGTACTGAAACCATTATGAAGAATTTAATGATGGAGGAAAGTGCAAACCAAATCCAAGTCGCATTAAACACGCTTCCTGATATTCAAAGAGAAGCGTTAATTTTGAAATATTACTATGATTTAAAAGTGAAAGACATTGCCAAAATTACTGGGACAAGCGTTCCTACATCGCAATCTAGGATTCATCAAGGACTCAAAAAGCTTAGTAAATTATTGGATAGAGAGGAGTTTATGAATGGATAATGAAACGATCAAAAAAATGAAGACCTATGAAGTTAAAATCGATGAAATCCAGCGACAAGCGGTCATTAACCTAGGAAAGCAAAAAATAATACAACATCAACTTGGCAGATATTCCTTGTTTGACCTCTTTTGTTTGTCGATTCGATTCACTAGACTTCATACTTGGCTGATTCAATTCGCTCTCCTTATCGTGACGACTTTTTTGATTACGAAAGTGATGAACGATGACCCAGCCATCTTCATTTTGCAATGTCTCACAGTGACAGTGATCTTCTCTGTTATTTTCTTTGTCGATGAATTATTTCGTAGTTTTACATCTGGAATGTGGGAATTAGAGCAAACACTTAAATATGATTTACGTCAGCATGTTGTAATAAAATTACTGATTTTTGGATTAGCCGATTTATTATTCATTACTTGTCTCGCCTTTTTTTGTCAAGGTGTGATGGCCATTTCCTTTTGGAAAGTCATTTTATATTTACTCGTTCCCTTTAATATTACTTGTATTGTGCTGTTTTCTCTGTTCACGATTTGGAGAAACACGCTCTCTTCTTTTGTTTTTTGGATAAGTTCTGGACTACTCCTTATGGGGGGCATGTTTTTAGCCAACTTTTTCAATGTTTATGAGATCGAGATGAAGTATTGGGGAGCGGGATATATTTTTTCAATGGCCCTTTTAGTATTGATTGTCATGAATATGCTTAAAGTTAAAAAATGGGAGGCGTTTTGCTAATGCTATTAGAGTTACATAATATTACAAAAAAATATGACGATACGGTTGTCCTTGATCATGTCTCATTCCGTTTGAAACCAGGAGTTTACGGCCTTTTAGGTGCAAATGGATCAGGAAAAACGACTTTATTTAGAATACTCTGTGGGGTAATGAAACAAACTGCGGGCACCATTACATATAATCATGACGATGTACAAAGCAATCCAGGTGCTTTCCGTTCCATATTAGGCTTTTTGCCACAGGATTTCAGTTATTATCCTGATTTCACCGGGATGAAGTTTATGTTATATATCGCTGCTCTTAAAGGAATCAATAAAAATTTTGCGAAAAAAAGATGTCTCGAACTGTTAAAGCTAGTCGGATTAGAAGATGTGAAGCATAAAAAGATAAAAAAATACTCTGGTGGAATGAAACAACGGTTAGGAATTGCACAAGCTATGATCAATGATCCAGAAGTATTAATCTTGGATGAACCGACAGTTGGTTTAGATCCAAAAGAACGGGTTCGTTTTCGGAATTTAATTAGTTCTTTCTCTGAAAATAAAATTGTCATCCTTTCCACTCATATCGTTTCCGATGTTGAATATATTGCAGACGAAATCCTTGTTTTGAAACAAGGGAAACTTGAAAACAGAGGGGCTTCCTCTGAACTGGTTAATACCATTCAAGGGTATGTTTGGGAGTCTATCGTTGAAAAAAATAGACTGGATGAGGTGGTAGCCAAACATGTGATTAGCAACCAGAAGCACGAAGCAACAGGGACAGTCTTAAGAATCATTTCAAATGAAAAACCTACCCATAATGCCGAACAAGTACAACCAACATTAGAAGATTTATATCTATACTATTTCAGAGAGGACACTGAGAAATGAGAACAATAGTAAAATATGAAATAGAAAAAATACGGCAAAACAAAACGTTTATGGGCGCGCTGATCGTATCTGCATTTGTTTTGGCAGGTATATTGTTCATTGGTTTTCATTATTCACAAGTCAACACCAAGCAAGGAGAAGGTCTTAAACTTTATCATCAGGTCGTTGAAAAAAGTACTGGAGAATTTACAGATCAAAACGTAAGGGAGATCCTTGCAGATTATATCGATCGATATCAAAGTATTGATGTAAACAATAGAACTTTTGATATGTTCTCTTATGAAATAGCCGATACATTTTTTCCAAAAGATGAAGATATTTATTTAAAAATGAATACCGCCATGGAGCAAGGTGAAAAAATGACAATTGATCAAATCAACCCTAAAACGATCAAAGAAATAGGGTTTGCCCAATTTGAAACACCTTTAAAGATTGGTAGCTACGTCACATGGTACGACCTTTTTAAAGTCACGGGTCAATTATTCATTCTTACTAGTATTGTAACTATTTTAATCTGTTCCCTTGTTTTTTCCAGTGATACTTCGAGAAATATGAATCAGTTGTTATTGTCTACAAGGTTTGGCAGAAACAAATTAACGATCGCAAAAATCATGGCAGTAACACTGATTTCCGCTTTTCTTTTTCTTTTGATTCAAGTGATTTCCCTGGTCGCTTTCTATGTGTATAATAGTGGCTTTACTGGTTGGGATACGAGTATTCAAACAAATTTTTCATTAGAGTTGTTTCGTTTTCCAGATGAAATCAATCATTTACAAGTGTTCTTGATAGCTGAGGCTCTTCAATTTATTGGTTTGCTCTCGATTGTAGGGATCACATTATATGTATCCTCTATCACTCGTTCACCGTTTAGTGCTTTAACCATCGCATTAGGATTATTCCTTTTGCCAAAAGCATTCACTCAACTCATTAAAAGGGGTATCATATATAAGCTATTAAACTTGTTTCCTATCAATAACTATCGTATCGAGGATTTTTTATCTTTAATGAGTAATAAACAAGAGTTTATGCTTCATTCTTTTGTCCAAAATATCGTGCTTACCATGGTAGTTTTAGTGGTTATGAAAATTGTTTTAGATGGAGCTGTGTATTTACGAATGAAACGGTACCAAGTTACATGATCTTTTTCGGAATTCGTCACTCGAAAACAATCCTTTCCAAATAGATCGAAAACTTTTATCCAGAATACATTCTTTTCTCTATGCTAAAACTATAAATAACATTCAGAACGACAGGATATTTATACTTGCGCTTTTGTTGTTATTGATAATAAAATAAAAAAATGTAATGAAGCGATAAGGGTAAAAGGAAAAAAGTTTGGAAAGAGGAATAAAATGAGTACAATTACTGAGAAGAAAAGAACCAGTACACTTAAAAAAGTATTACGAGCCATTGCAGTCATTATTGGAGCATTTATAACCGCATATGGGTTAGAGGCGATATTAATTCCAAACAATGTATCAGATGGTGGTGTGACAGGTCTAAGTATCGTTGGTTCACAATTAATCGGCTTACCTTTAGGACTATTAATTGCCATATTAAATATCCCATTCATATTTTTGGGATATAAACAAATAGGGAAAAGTTTTGCGATTTATTCTGTGATTGGGATTGCTTCACTAGCATTCGGGACGAGCATTATGCACCATATCCCAACCATTATTCAAGGAGATACGTTGTTAGTAACCGTTATTGGTGGGATTATCATTGGTTTTGGTATGGGGTTAGCATTACGAAATGGCGGAGCCTTAGATGGGATTGATATGTTAGCCGTATTACTGGCTCGAAAACTGCCTTTTGGAACGAGTGATCTTATTTTATTCTTAAATTTGTTTGTGTTTATAGTGGTGTCAACCGTCTTTGGTCTTCAGGGGGCTTTCTTATCGGGAATCGCTTATTTTATTGCTTCTAAGGTGATCGAACTCGTGGAAGAAGGTTTAAGTGGTTCTAAAACCTTTAAGATTATCACCGATCAACCTGAATTAATGGTGGAAACCATTCGTGACCGCTTGGGTCGTAGTGCAACATATAACGTAGTTGAAGGCGGTTATTCAAATGAACAATTTAAAGAAATCACTTGTGTCATTAACCGGTTAGAGGACAGTAAAATGAAGGAAATCATTTATGAAATTGATAAACACGCCTTTGTTGCTGTATATGATGTTGCCGAAGTGAAGGGCGGTAATTTCAAAAAACATAATATTCATTAAGGAATTAATAAATTGCCCTTATATTTTTTGCTGCCAGATCATAATGGAATGTGGGTATGAGGACCAATTAATTGGTATATATGATAAACTATATATATGCATACACCGGAAATTGCCATACACTCTAGATGATTTTATAAATGATTTTCTGAAAAACGCATGAATGGCGCGGAGAGGAGGAATGAGCTTGAAAAAGTCTTTCATATTTGTTGGAGTTTTTAGTTTGGCTTTTGTCGCCATACAAGTATTATCAGGTTGGTTTTTGACAATCATGTACACGCCTAATCCATCCTGGGACCAAGTTCCAGTTACATCTTATGTCGAGTTTGGAAGTACAAGTTTGCTCCCACCTCTTGCCATATCTTTAATAGCATTAGCCATTGCCGCTGGTGTGACGAAGCTGATCAACAAAAAGACTGTACAGTAAAGAGAAGGATTTCGTTTTCCCTTCTCTTTTTTGCTTGCGCCAGACGAATATAATCCTAAGAAAGCTTGATAGCTAGGGAGTCAAGTGGGGAATTTTCTTTTACTATGAAGACAACTAGCATGAATTTTTCTGAAATCCTATGGTATTATATCGGTATAATTATAAATGAACTTTGAATGCTAATAAGCGAGGTAGAATACTGTGAAGAAAATAATATTAAGTGCGGATAGTACTTGTGATTTGGATGATAGGTTGAAAGAACGATATGAGGTTCATTGCCAACCTCTTCATATCAATCTAGGGGACAAACAATACGAGGATGGAGTGAATATTAGCCCTGATGATATTTACGAGACCTACGAAAGGCAACGGATCTTGCCAAAAACATCTGCCCCTAATCCTAAGGAATACATCGATTATTTTAAAAAGTGGACAGATCAAGGGCATGAAGTGGTCCATATTAGTTTGGGTTCGGGCATTTCTTCATCCTATCAAAATGCTTGTATAGCCGCAGAAGAACTTGGAAATGTCTATCCTATTGATTCAGGCAATCTTTCAACAGGAATGGGCTTGCTTGTGATCGAAGCAGCTGAACGTATTGTCAAAGGTATGCCGGCCGAGCAAATTTCAGAAGAAATCAATCATTTAAAATCGAAAGTTGAGGCGAGTTTTGTGATTGATAAACTTACATACCTGCATGAAGGAGGAAGATGCTCGGCGATTGCTGCCTTCAGTGCCAATTTACTAAATATTAAACCTTGTATCGAGGTGGACCCTACAAGTGGAAACATGAATGTAGGGAAAAAATATCGGGGAGCTTTACCCAAAACATTAAAACGCTACACAATGGATAAGCTTAATGGACGCTCGGATATTAAACTTGATCGCGTTTTTATCACGCACTCAGGCACATCTCCCGAAAATATTGCTGCGGTAAAACAGACAATCGAAGAGGTTGCTGATTTTAAAGAAATCTTAGTGACGCGAGCGGGATGTACCATTTCATCGCATTGTGGTCCAAACACACTTGGTGTATTATTCGTGACAAACTAAATAACTAAACTTTCGGGTCTATTCCTTTGTGCCGGGGATAAACCTGTTTGTTTATTCATGATCGGAATTCCTTTATTAAAACACATTTCAAGAGTTTCATGATTACGAAACACTTGGAACATCACAAAAACGTAGATCCAAAGTGCGTTTGGATAGACGAAAAAGCGAAAGAACAGCAAAAACGTAGATCCAAAGTGTGTTTGGATGTACGAAAAAGCGAAGGAACAGCAAAAACGTAGATCCAAAGTGCGTTTGGATGTACGAAAAAGCGAAGGAACAGCAAAAACGTAGATCCAAAGTGCGTTTGGGTGTACGAAAAAGCGAAAGAACAGCAAAAATGTAGATCCAAAGTGTGTTTGGATGTACGAAAAAGCGAAGGAACAGCAAAAACGTAGATCCAAAGTGTGTTTGGATGTACGAAAAAGCGAAGGAACAGCAAAAACGTAGATCCAAAGTGCGTTTGGATGTACGAAAAAGCGAAAGAACAGCAAAAATGTAGATCCAAAGTGCGTTTGGATGTACGAAAAAGCGAAGGAACAGCAAAAACGTAGATCCAAAGTGCGTTTGGATGTACGAAAAAGCGAAGGAACAGCAAAAACGTAGATCCAAAGTGCGTTTGGATGGACGAAAAAGCGAAGGAACAGCAAAAACGTAGATCCAAAGTACGTTCGGGTGTACGAGAATGCAAAGAATTAGCAAAAACTTTATCTCCATTAAAGCTTGTATGGAAATAACAACAAGTACACATTCACTAAGAGTGTCTAACGGCAAATAGAACCCAGAAAATTTCTCTTCTATCAGATTTCTTAAAATAGTATAATAGATTCATAAAAAGGGGGAGTAGGAATGAATTTACCACAACCATTACAACCGTATGCTGATGCTTTAGCCAAGACGAAAAAAGTATGTCTTACTATAAAAGGAAAAAGAGAGAAGACAACACCGTTGCAAAGTAAATTTGCTGGGAATCCCTATTGGTTAAAATCTGATCCTTATCCAACATCCAAAAAGGGGGAACCACTTCGCTTATTAGCACAAATTAACTTCAGTGAAATAGAAAAAATTCCTGACTATCCTGAGGAAGGTATTTTACAGTTTTTCGTGGCAGATGATGATGTATATGGATTGGACTTTGATGACGGGACGAACCAAGATACCTTTCGCGTTGTTTATCACGAGAGAATTGAAAGTGATCCCTCAAAATGGATGAGTGACTTTCCTGTTTTCGACGAGGATGATCAGTACTTTCCTGTAAAAAATGAATGTGCCTTGTCCTTTGAACGTTCAGATGAGCTGATGTCGTCTGGCGATTATCGATTTAATGTCTTGACGAGCCTCGATACCTTATTGGATAGTGACGATGATGAGGATTTTGATACATACAATGAGACCGTAGAAGCATATGATGAAATAGCAAGTGGACAAGGTTCCAAATTGGGAGGCTATCCTTTTTTCACCCAAGAAGATCCACGGGGATATGGAGATGATCCAACTTTTGATACGCTTTTATTACAAATTGACACCGACGATGAAATGGGTATCATGTGGGGAGACTCAGGTGTCGGCCATTTCTTTATTGCTTTGGAGGATTTAAAGAAGAGGGATTTTTCGAAAGTCCTTTACAATTGGGATTGTTATTAATTTACCGATTATATTGAATGGATTGGATGAGAAAAAGGTGGACAAGTCGAGGAGTTGTTCCTCTGCCTGTCCGTTTTTTTATAATTCTCAGCCGATTAGTTTTTCAAAAGCAATCCTTTTGCTTCCGTTTCCCAAATAAATGACCCCACAATATGTAAAGTTATTTTTTTGCAAAAGTTTTTGCATAGACGAATTTTGATCATGTGTATCAATTTTAATGCTGTTGACTCCTCGATCAACACACATTTTTTCCACGTTTTTCAAAACCTCAGATGATATACCTAAACCCTTGTGTTGAGGGGCTACAGCGAGTCGATGGATAACAGCATATTGTTCATCGCTTAGCCACTTACCGTCATAAATCTGATTATAGGTTTTTTCGCCATCGAAAGAAATTGCAGCGGTGGCGACAATTTGGCGATCTTTTACTAATACATAGCTATATCCATGTTGCATATCATTTTTAATTGTTTGGACATTGGGATAATTATCTTGCCACTGATCTATATGGCTCTCTTTAAAATATTGTTGAGCCTGTTTGATAATATCCATAATTTGATCAATATCTTCTTCTGTTGTTTTTCTAAACTCCATATTATTTCTCCATATTAAAAATTATGATCTTTCTGTTTTGCATAGGAAATTTCAGGTCTAAGCTTATGGGTGAATTCTAAAAGCGTGTGTAACGTCCAGCTCCAGTGCCTGTGACTTGGGCAGTAGGGGAGACAAGCACGCAGATACACGTTTATCGGCGTTTAGAGGAGGCGACGAACTTAGTCGTTTCTCCTCTGAACAGCCGTTTAACGCTATTGTTCTTTAAATTGCCCAGTCACCATTTCGGAAAATCGGAACGACTGTACCATCTTGTTTAATGCCATCAATATCCATTTTGTTAGAGCCGATCATAAAATCAACATGAACGGTAGATGTATTCATACCGTGTTCCAATAGTTCTTCCTGACTCATTTTTGTTCCACCTTGAATGGTCGTAGGATAAGCGGAACCGATTGCTAAGTGATTAGAGGCATTTTCATCAAATAATGTGTTGAAAAATATAATGTTAGACTGGGAAATAGGCGATGGATCTGGAACTAAGGCCACTTCGCCTAAGCCTGTTGCCCCTTCATTATCTTGGACCAATTTCTTAATTGCTTCGTCTCCCTTTTCAGCAGAAATCTCGACGATTTTCCCGTCTTTAAAATGGACTTCTATGCCTTCGATCAGAGTACCAGCATAGCTTAAAGGTTTCGTACTGCGCACGACTCCTTCCATGCGATGGGTATCAGGAGCTGTAAATACTTCCTCTGTCGGCATGTTGGCAATAAAATCTTCACCCTTTGGATTATAGCTTTCAGCACTTGCCCAAATATGATTTTTCGGTAAACCTAAGGTTAAATCCGTTCCAGGTGCTTTATAATGGAGGGCATCAAATTGAATTTCATTTAAGATTGCGGCCTTTTCATTCAATGTCTTTTTATGCTTATCCCAAGCAGCAACAGGGTCCTCTTCATAGACACGGCAAGTTTTGAAAATTTGATCCCAGAGGGCATCCACTTGTTCTTCAGAAGTGGAGAGATCAGGGAAGACGTGGGCTGCCCATCCAGCTCCAGCAGCAGCTGCTACTGTCCATTTTAAATCATCATTTTGCGTAGCGATGCGCTGAGCCTTAAACGCTTTACCAGCTACATTTTGATAAGCAGCGACTTTCATTGGATCTACCTCATTTAGTAATCCTGGATCACTTGATACAATAGATAGCCGGCTCACACGGTGGTTTAAAACATGGTCTTCAGATTCTTGAATTTCGTAATCGGGAATATCGGTTAGGACCTCTTTGGGTTGATGCAAGTAATGTAATTTGCTGATTTCATCATCAGACCATTTGATAATCACCTTTTCAGCTCCTAATTGATAAGCTTCTTTTGTAATCAGGCGGGCTAATGGTGCCTGATCAACTGTAATGGTCATTTTCACCCAATCACCAGGTTGGACATTAATTCCTTTTGCCACTAAAAGCCTTGCATACTTCTGCAAATTTTCCTCAAAATTCGGTAAAGTCATTTTATAACCTCCAATGTTTGATTGGTTTTCTTTAAACGATTACAAGGTCGATGAAGATAAGGGAATCATACGGATGGGATCAAATAAAAGATAACCCTATTATGTATATTAACAACCATACGACATTATACTCTACTTTTTTCACTAAATATACTACCTTGTTTGCAAATAAGAAAACAAATAATCCCGTATCGTTTTAAAATTAATACGGGATTATCGGAGTTTCATTTCCTTCCCCATCGGGAATTGAAAGAGTTTTTTTATTTTAGGAAATCTGGGTTTAAGAAGTTTGGATTAGGGTAGGTATAAAATCCTTCTCCAGTTTCTCTTCCAAGTTTTCCTTTATCGATATACTCTGTTTTTAGTAATTCAGCCAGTTTTTTGAATGCAGGATCACCCGTTTTTTCAGCCTTTGCTTGCGTAATATTATAGGCTGTTTTAATTCCAACAACATCCAAAATAGCAAAAGGGCCAAGTGGGGCTCCCGTACCTACCATCCACGTTTTATCAATGGTTTCAGGATCTGCCACTTCTTTCACTAATAGCATTTGGGCTGCATCCAATAGAGGAACAAGTAAAGAGTTCAAAATATAGCCAGGTTGTTCTTTATGTAATGGTAAGGCAACCATCCCAATGGCTTTAGCAAAGTCAATCACTTTATCGAACACCTCTGTATTGGTTCCGGGATGTTTCATGATCTCAGCTGTATTGTTTTTCCAAATTTCATTGGCGAAGTGCAACGCTAAAAATCTTTCTGGTCGCCCAGTTGATTCAGCAAATTGACTGGGAAGTAATGTAGAGGAATTCGTTGCAAAAATTGTCTCTGCAGGAGCAACTTTTCCTAATTTCTCATAAAAATCTACTTTTATTTGAACAACTTCTGGGATAGCCTCAATCACTAGGTCAGCATCTGTTACAGAATTTGCTAGATCAGAGTAAAAAGAAATGCGATTATAAGCTTGATCCACCTCATCTTGGGTTGCTTTGAGATCCTCTAGATAACGTTGTTTTAATTTAGCTATTCTTTCCTTAGCTTGTCCAATTACTTCATCATTAATATCATATACAGATACATTGAATCCTTTAAAAGCTGTTTGGAAGGCGATCTGACTTCCCAAAACTCCACTTCCAGCTACCGTAATGTTTTTAAAATCCATTATGCATTCTCCTTTTTTCTTTCCCTTGTTCCCCGAACTGAATCCTTCAAAACTCTGTATTAAGTGTGTTCTTTCCTATAGACACTCATCCATCTGCGAAGGGAAGGGGGGATATAGCACTAGTTTGGTTTAAAACGAAATTCAAAAATGATTCTTATTTACTATATAAGTATAGCATTGTTTGATTCCTTTGCATATTTTTTGGACTCTCTTGCTATGATGGTTTTACTGCATACATGTCCATCGTTCGGAGGAAATGAAAATAACTGTGGAAGGGAGAATCGTGATAGATAAAGAATGAACATAAATTTTCACACATGAATCATCCAAACTCTGAATAGCAATAAAGGACAAGGGTGAAAATGTCTGGCATTTTGATCGATTTTTCCCCTTCATTTTGCTTTGAGAGGGTGTGGAATAGAATGATTCAAGCCATTTTGGAGTTGTTTACGACCGTGGAAAAGGCGGAGGCGATGTTAGCTAATCCTATCATCGAACTTATATTCATGGCTTTATTTATTATATTTATTTTGACTTTAGGGATCCACTTGTTTTTGTATATGAAGCTTCGAAAGATACGAAATCATGTAAAAGAAACGAATCGATTGGATATGGAGCCACTCCGAACTTTTAAGGAACAGTTTGAAAAAAGACAAGAGGTAGATCCAATCAAAGTAGAAACATTCGTGCAAGAGCGTTTTTCAAGCTGGCGTTTATGGAATATCCCTGTTGTCGGTCTGATTAAAATCGTGCAAATGACGGTATCGGTTTTTATCTTACTTGGTGTGTTGGGGACTTTTATTGGGTTAACAATCTCTTTAGGTAGCATTCAAACAGCCGAAGATCAACTCGTCGAAAATGTAACAGGTGTATTATCAGGCATTGATGTGGCATTTTATACAAGTATTGTTGGCATGAGTTTTTCCCTTCTAATGACTTTACTAGTTAAACTACTAAATACAGAATATATGTTAACCGATATTATGTTAATGGTTGAAAGTCAATTGGAGGGCTATGAGCAAAATGGTATGGGACGCCTTATTCAAGTCTCAGAAACAATCAATCAATCGATTATAAATCTGCAGAAAACCAATCAACAATCTCTTCAAAATATGGAAAAAGCCTTCACAGGTTTTCAGGAATATACAACAGGCTTACAACAATCTGCAAGGGATTTAGCAGCCTTTAATGAAGGACTTTCAAGCAATTTGCAAGATTTTCAAGAACTGTTTCAGCAAATGAAAATGATTACGGAAGGCTTTCGTGAGGGGACAACCGAACTTAATAAAAATTTTACAGCTTTATTTGCCTATTTTAAAAAAGCGGATCGACGAAATGAGCGGATGGCAACAGCTTTTGAACAAACATATGAAAAAATGAAGAAAACTGCAAATGTACAGATTCATACACTTGCCCAATACGGAGAATCCGTTGGTGAGCTTAAAGATTTCACAGGTACCCTTTTAGATGAACAGTCGAAGATTCGAAATTCAATCGATAAAACGATGCAAAAAAGCGATGAATTAGTGAGAAAAATGAATGCACATAATCAGGAATTTAAACAAATTTTTGGAACGGATGTAACTGGAAAACTTGCTGGGATTACGAATCATTTAGGCAAACTATCACAGGAATTTGATCAACTTGGAAGTTCCATTGTTCAATTGCCCAATGCTCTAGAGGTAATCAACCAAACACAAAATGAATATAAACATCTACTGTCAGACCGTTTTCGTGAGCTTGAGGATTTTAATCGAACATTTAGTGAGCATTTAAAAGATCATTCCACACAATCCGCTACATTTGAACAGAATTTGCTGAAAGCATCGCGGACATATGAGCAAATGGGAAGCAAAAATAATCAGGTGATCACCGAGATGAATGCTGTCTTATCGAAAATGAACCAGTCATTTCAACAGCGCGAGCATCAGTTAGATGTGGGAGTAGATCTTTTAAAAGAAACTCTTTCAAATTATGTATCTAATTTAGAGGGAACACTTGGGGGGAAACTGGAACAGGTTGCTCGAAATATTGGTGATTCTATTGAATTGACTACTAATACGATGAGAAAGGAATTGACAGAAATACGTAGGGGATCGGAAGACATTCAACAGAATAGTTTTCGGTCGATCCAACAATTACTACAGGAGCTAGGGCAGGAAATTCAAACATTTAATCGGCAGATGAATTCTATCAATCGTTATGGTCAGGAAGCGGTCCATGTTAATAGTGGGTTAGGGTTGAGCCGTAATGACTACTAAATACATGCGTCTCTTTAAAAATGAGCAGGAAGATTCCCATTTTTGGCCCTCGTTTACAGATTTATTGACGACCATTTTATTGTGCTTCATGTTAATTTTTATCATCATGATGGTGATAAAATCACTGCAGATCAAAGAAATGAAACAGACGATTGATCAAATCATGGGGGTTCGCTCCCAATTGGTGAATGAGTTGAAAGCAGAATTCCAAGATTCCTCGGCCGGAATTGAGGTCGATGAAAAAACGGGAGCAATGATTTTTAATACAGAAATTCTCTTTTCTTACGATCAGTCGGAATTAAGACCAGCATCACTAGAGTTCTTAGATGAATTTGTTCCAAAGTATTTAGACGTGTTACTTAAGAGCGGTTATGAAGATTATGTTGCTGAGATTATTATTGAGGGACATACGGATCGTGATGGCCCCTATTTATATAACTTAAGACTAGCACAAGACAGAGCATATAGTGTGGCAGATTATATTTTAAGTGATGATTTTCCTTATAAAGAAATTCAGAGTCAGTTAGAAAATAAATTAACCGTTAACAGTAAATCCTATACGGATTTTCGAACGAATGAACAGGGAGAATATAGTGCAGATGAATCACGCCGAGTAGAATTTAAATTTCGGCTGAAAGATGAAGAAATATTAAATAAAACAAGGGAGCTCTTGGGAAAATAACATAAGAAAAGCGCAAGCGCCCGTTTAGCGACGTACAAACTTTTTAGGGGCCTGACGAGATAAAGGAAACACAGTGAGCCTGAAAGGCGAGCTGATGTTGACTTATCGTAGGAAGGCACCGAAAGTTTGCTAGTCGCTGGGCGCTGGAGCTAGATCCGGCATTAGCCAAATTTTATACTTTTATCCTACAAAAAACGCCTGAGAACGTTTTTCTCAAGCGTTTTTTGTGTTTACTAACTTTATATCATTAAACTTATTCGACAAAAATGTAATAGAATTGAAATATAAATGTAATGGAAAAAAAGCCTAAATGTCGAATGATGATGTTATAATGAGACCAAACATTATGTACCAGAACTTTTATACTAAAAGTAACATTCTATTGAGTTAGTCTTTTAAAAAAGAGAGAATACCTCATTACATAACCTTTTCATTCTATTAAAGAAAATCATTAAGAGTTTAGGGAGAGAAAAATGAAAAAGAAACTACTATCTATCTGTTTAACGTCTGTCATTGGGGCAAGTGTGCTATTTTCGACTTTTTCTAGTTCCGCCGTGTATGCAAATGAAGAATTAGATCAAAAGATTGAGAAGAAAAAAGAAGAAATCTCGACTCTACAACAACGGGAAGAGGAAATGAAAGAACTCGTTGAAAAGCTGGATGCTAAAGTAGAAGAAACGAATGCAAAAATTAAAGACCGTGAGAAAGATGTTGCGAAGACCAAAGACGAGGTAAAAGCATTAGAGGAAAAAATTGCGGATGTGAAGAAAAAAATTGAAGCACGCTACAAAATGCTTGAAAAACGAGCTCGTTCCATTCAACAAAGTGGTAATGGGGTGACAACCTATATCGATGTTTTGCTAGGTGCTGAAAGTTTTGGTGATTTTGTCGATCGAACTGTTACTTTAGCCAAGATCGTCGACGCTGATAAAAGTATATTAGACCAACAGAAGGAAGATATCAAAACATTAGAAGATTCTCAAGCACAGCTAAATGATAAGCTGGCTAAGATTCAAACAGAGCTTAAAGAAATTGAAGGATTGAAGGAAGAACTTACATATCAAATCAATGATAAAAAGAGCATGTTGGCTGCTGCAAAACAACAACAAAATAGTGCCAATGCCGATTTAGTCGATTTGGAAAATCAAAAATCGATTTGGTTAGACAAGGAGAAAGAAAAGCAACAGAAAGCGGAAGCGCAAAAGCAAATTGCGAAAGAAACAACTGAAAAGAAAGAATCGTCTTCGGAAAAGAGTAGCGAAGGTAAAACAACTTCAACAACTTCAACAACATCAGCAGCTTCAACAACGGCTGTGAAGGAAGAGAAGGCTGATACTACACCGGCGACTCCCGTCTCTAAGCAGGGATCAGGTGCGATTGAAACAGCGATAAGTACAGGATCATCGATCGTTGGAAACTCTCCTTATAAATGGGGCGGTGGCCGTACAAGTGCTGATATTAAAAATCGATTATTTGATTGTTCATCGTTTGTTCATTGGGCCTACGCTTCAGCCGGAGTGAATCTTGGTTGGTCAACAAGTGAGCTCGTGAATCAGGGGAGAGCCGTAAGTGCCTCAGAAATGAAAAGAGGCGATCTCGTGTTCTTTGATACGTACAAAACAAATGGACATGTCGGGATCTATTTAGGCAACGGCACATTTCTTAATGACAATTCATCACATGGTGTATCGATTGATTCAATGAGCAACAGCTATTGGAAAAGTCATTTTAGTGGTGTTGTACGACGTGTAGTTGAATAATAGAATATCTTTATAAAGCAGGTTCTAGAGCAAATATTTATTCGCTCCAGAACCTGCTTTACTATTTCTTAATTGTTTATCCCGCATTAATTGGCTGTAAGCCCTCACTTCAAGAATTCGCGAAAAACCCAGAATTGTAAGTGGGGGTTCAACAGCTACCAACAGGATGTTGCGAACTTAGCCTTTGATCCTTTAACAATCAGTAGGGGACAGAGGGATGCTGATTAAGATCGCCACAACCGCATCTCTTCGTCTGTGTGCCCTGCGTCCTGCAGGCCTAAACCCCCACTGATTGAGTTTCACTTTATGAATTGTGTAGGTTGTTAGGCTAAGCAGAAAAAACCTTATTTCTACAAAAATCCGCTTTGCAAAAAAGTGTTATTTCTACAAAAAGTGTTAAAGTACAGGGGAAAAATCTTATAATGACAGTGTTTTTGAGCGTTTACTAAAAAAGTACAAAAAATGAATATTGCAGGAAAAATGTAAACGCTTTAAATTGTCAGTAAGCAGGACACATAAAAATGAATTAGAAAACGAAAATGAAAAGAGGAGGAGAATTGAATCGAAAATTGATCATTCATATTAAGATCAGTACATGAAAGGATATTTTTAAGAAGCTGACAATATCCAAACTTTAATTATGATGGAGGGGTCTTTATTGAGAAAGATGACAAAATCTTTAAAGAATTATCTCGTTGGGGGTTTGATTTTCACTTTACTATTTGCTGCAGGCTGCAGTGGTGGAAAAGAAACAAGTCAATCTGGAAAGCAAGGTGATCAAGGGACGACCGATTCCGAGCGAATGCAATTGGAGGTCTTCGTTCCTACGTTTACAACAGAGCCGCCAAAACCAACTAGTCCTGTTATTGAAGCATTACAAGATTATACGGATACAGACATTAAGATGATCTGGGTTCCGAACAGTAATTTAGACGATAAATTTAATATCACCTTATCCTCAGGAGATCTACCGCATATTATGTATGTTCCTAGTAAATCACCTAGTTTTGTCAGCGCGGTAAGAGATGGGGCATTTTGGGAACTCGGCCCTTATTTAAAAGATTACCCTAACTTAAGTCAGGCAAACGAAATTATCTTAAACAATAGTTCAGTCAATGGCGATATATACGGTATTTACCGGAGTCGTGATCTTGGCCGCAATGGTGTGATCATTCGTAAAGATTGGCTGGAAAACTTGGAGTTAGAGGAACCTAAAACCATTGAAGATTTTTACAATATGTTGAAGGCTTTTAAAGAAGAAGACCCTGATGGAAATGGAAAAGATGATACGTACGGGATGGTTGTATCTAAATATGAAGGTCCATGGGACGTGATGCAAACATGGTTTGGTGTTCCAAATAAGTGGGGAGAAAATGATAAAGGTGAACTAGAACCAGCCTTTTTACATGAAAATTATTTGGAGGCCCTTAACTTTTTTAAGAAATTATATGATGAGGGACTTGTGAACGAGGATTTTGCTGTTATGGATCCAGCTCAATGGTCTGATCCTGTTGTTTCTGGCAAGGCCGGGGTCCAAGTCAATGTAGTTGATGAAGGACATCGGATTCAGGAAAAGATCATCGATGCTGATCCTAATAATGAGGATCCAATTACCGTTATTGGTGCTGTGGAAGGTCCTACAGGATTACACAATTTACCAACATCTGGTTATTCAGGAATGCTTGCTGTTTCTAAAACGAAAGTAAAAACAGAGGAAGAACTCAAAAAAGTTTTAACGTTTTTAGATAAGTTGAATGATGAAGAAGCACAAATTCTTGCTGAAAACGGAATTGAGGGAAAGCATTACGAGATCGTTGATGGAGAAATGGAGAACCTGACAAAAGATGATCCTGGATTGCTCTCAGAATTAGATGGTCTGAATCAAATGTTAATGTACCTTCCTGAAGCTAAGAGTTTAACACCTAAGACAACACCGCTTAGAGAGTTAGAGGAAGAAGTAAAGTTAGCCAATGAAGAAATCGTTGTACCTAACCCAGCAGAAGCCTTTATTTCAGAAGTATATTCTAAAAAAGGAACGCAATTAGATAATATTATTCAAGATGCTCGTATTAAGTATATTGTTGGGCAAATTGATGAATCTGGACTGGATGAAGCGGTTGAACTATGGAAAAAGTCTGGTGGAAACGATTATTTAGAAGAAATTAACAAGCTCTATAAAGAAGTAAATAAATAAAGGGTGAAGGAGCAGGTGGTGGGATCACCTCCTGCTTTTATCTACAACAATAAAACAGCAATCATAGCCTGAGGGGGGAGCAAATGCACAACGTAAATCTCGAACAAAGTTCAGGAATCGAACCGCTTATAACGCCTAAGAAAAAGAATGTAATGGCAAAACTAAAAAAGTTTAAATGGCTGTATATTATGTTGTTGCCAGGTGTGATTTATTTTGTCGTCTTTAAGTACTTTCCAATGTGGGGGGTGTTAATTGCCTTCCAAGACTATTCCCCATTTCTAGGGTTTACAGGGAGTACATGGGTAGGATTTGAACATTTTAAAGATTTCTTTATGAATCCTGATTTTACACGTTTATTACGGAATACATTTATATTGGCCTTATATGACCTAGTATTTTATTTTCCGGCACCCATCATTTTATCGCTATTATTAAATGAAATAAGAATTAACTTTTATAAGCGAGCTGTCCAAACGTTAGTCTATGTTCCGCATTTTATGTCATGGGTAATTATCGCAAGTATTAGTTATGTGTTTTTGACAACAAGTGGTGGTGTCGTAAATTCAATTTTAGAGAATGTATTAGGACATAAAATTGATTTTCTTTCCAGTCCAAGTTGGTTTCGCCCCATGATTATGGTGCAAATTATCTGGAAAGAAGTTGGTTGGGGCACCGTAATCTTTTTGGCAGCGCTCGCCAGTGTCGACCAAGAGCAATATGAGGCAGCCATTGTGGATGGTGCTGGTCGATTTCGTCGATTGTGGCATGTCACCTTGCCAGCATTAAGAAGCACGATTGTGATTTTGCTGATCTTACGATTAGGCAATTTCTTAGATACTGGATTTCAACAAATCTATTTGATGTCTAACTCATTAAACCGCGGGGTTGCAGACGTTTTCGATACATATGTCTATTTTGTCGGGATAACAGAAGGTGCATTCAGCTATAGTACGGCAGTGGGACTTTTTAAATCTGTAGTTGGAATTGTGCTGATCGTTGGAGCCGATCGTCTCGCCAAGAAATTGGGACAAGGTGGTTTATTTTAAAAGAATAGGAGGTTGATTCGCTTGCATAAGATGCATAATACAACGGCTGGAAGGATCTTTGATGTTTTTAATTTTATCCTTCTTGGGATACTCGGACTCGCAACGGTTGTCCCTTTTCTTTATATTATTGGTGGATCCTTTGCGACAGAATCCGAGTTAGCAACTAGACCATTCTTTATCATACCGGAGAATTTTACAACTGCAGCTTATCAATACATTTTCTCAACCGATTCGGTTGTTAGAAGTCTAGGTGTTTCTGTATTCGTCACAGTCGTTGGAACATTGATCAGTTTGATTTTAACTTTGACATTTGCCTATCCGTTATCAAGAAAAGAGATGATGGGAAGAAATGTTGTTTTAAACTTAATTTTGTTCTCTATGTTATTTAGTGGTGGAATGATTCCGACGTATTTGCTTGTGAAGGGATTGGGCTTACTAGATTCCTTATGGGCGTTAATTTTACCGTTGGCCATTAATCCCTTTTATGTCATTATTGTCAAAACATTTTTTCAAGAACTTCCACAAGAATTGGAAGATGCCTCTAAAATGGATGGTTGTTCTGAGATCCAGACATTTTGGCGAGTGATGTTACCATTATCCAAACCTGTCATTGCTACATTTACATTGTTTTATGCGGTATTTTATTGGAATGACTTTTTCCAAGCCCTCTTATATATCACGGATACAACAAAGTGGCCGATTCAACTATTGTTACAACAATTAGTCATGGTAGCGAATGTAGGGATTGGTGATATAAGTGAGGCAACATTATATGAACCGCCTGAAGAATCGATCAAATTAGCGGTGATTGTGATCGCGACTGTCCCGATTCTTTTATTCTATCCATTTTTACAAAAGCATTTTGCTAAAGGGGTTATGCTTGGATCTGTGAAAGGATAAGGTAAAGTCAAATTGGGATAATTTAAATGTTTTAGTGAATTTTGTCAACTCTTGTTTTACAATAAGGATAGGATCATAAACAAGGTTGGTGAAATGTTTGCTAAGAAAAATAAAGCTGTTGAACAGTAAAAAGGGGATAAGTTGGCGAAGTCGATATTTTCGTGGGAATTTCATCTTAATCTTATTCATTGCTTCCTTTCCGGGGATCATTTCAGGTTTTTGTTTGTACTGGTTTGGGATTAATCAACTGGAAAAGGAACTGACAAAAGCCCATGAGGATCAGATCGTGGATCGAGCCAATAATATTGCTGATCAATTAGAAGATCTGGAAATTCTGATGTCTCATTGGGCATTTGATCCCCGCTTTGATTATTCGTTAATGGACATCAACTTTGTTAAAGACTTTCTTGAAACAAGAGACATTAGTAAGAAGTTATTAATTTTGCAAGGAAGCAACCCGTTAATCGATAAAGTAGAACTTTATTTAGATCTTGATCAGCCTCTATTATTTAATCCGAATTACAATGTCATTCAAGACCAGAAAGAAAAGCGATATTATCATTCAATCGTAGAGACGAAACAATCTATCCAATGGAATCGCCTACATAAACCGAGTGTTGAAAATAGTAGACAACAGTTAACACTGTCCCATCATATACCGGGGGTTAGCAGTCCGGCGTTTGGAACGATTATATTAACGATTGATCAACATAAGCTGCTCCAATTATTAGAAACATTAACACCTTATAATGAAGGCGTCACGATTTTATTGGATGAAGACCATGAGATTTTAGCATCCTCCAACACGAATGAGTCGTCTGATTTTGTTCACAATATAAAGAATACGGCTCTTAAACAAGGGAGCAAAAAAGGTTCATTTTCTTTAGAATGGGAGAAGGAAAAATACTCGGTATCATTTGGTACGATGAAAAGAATTGGTGGAGAGTGGCTGTACATTTCTGCCGCCCCGATTTCGTCAATTACCTCTCCAATCGTTTTTATTTCTAAACTTATTTTAGTTATTAGCTTTTCTGGCTTGATTTTAGCTATTATTATGACTTGGTTTGCATCGATTCGAATTTATAATCCATTGCAGCGGCTCATGAGAGTATTCACGGTGGACGAACAGGCCGCCGGTATAGACCGTAGCCAGGACGAATTTGACATCATCAAGGAAAACTGGATAAAGGTCACGACTGAAAGTGAAAAATTACAACAGCGTCTTTCTGCCCAAATCCCACAATTGAAACAAAGCTTTCTGCTCCAACTTAGAAATGGCTATTTATACGATTACTCAGAGCAAGAGTTACGTACCCGAATGGAAAATTACGGATGGGACCTTCATGAGCAACAGTACTTATTACTTGATGTGCAGTTAACGGGTATTTATCAATCTGAAATAAAAGAATTAGAGAAAGATGATAGCTTAATCACATTTACAGCTGTAAATATCATTGAGGAATATGTGAAAGATTATTTCGAACAAAGTACGATTGTCAATTATCATAATCGGTCTGTTGGAGTTTTTATTGTTGCCCCTTTACATACAAAATTAAATAAGCAACTTATGGATTTTTCAAAAGGTGTTACTTCTATGATCAACGATATACTGAAATTAAATGTGACGATTACAATCAGTGAAACGATCGACCAAGTGAAAAAAATTCCCTCTTTATTTGAGAATGTAACGATGGGTAGACAGTATCGGAGCTTTGAAAATAGTAATCAATTGATAAATTTACAAGATTTTAATAAAAACGGAAAGCGCTTTAAGGTCGTCTATCCTTTCGAAACGGAGCGAGAAGTAATCCAAGCTGTTAGACGAGGAGAAATAGAAGAAACGGAACGGTTGATTCGAAAATTCCTCAATGAATTGAAAGAAAATGGAATCCAGGAAATTAATATTCAACCAGGGATGCTGCAATTATTTAGTACCATTCAACATGAAATACTTCACTCTGGTATCCATCCCAATGAATTATTTGAAGGAAGAAACATGTTTGATGAGCTTTCAGAGATTAGGGAGCCGGAATGGATGGTCAAATGGATTATCGATGAGGTCATAGCCCCCTATATCCAATTATTGGAGGGACAGTTGGATATAGAAATGAAACGTTACATTGAGAAGGTTGTTGATTATATTCATGAAAATTATAGAGAGGACATTTCGTTAGAGAGCTGTGCTGATGTTGTCGGGACTACTCCTTATACATTGAGCAGATCATTCAAAAAGATATTAAATATAAATTTTATCGATTATGTCACGGAGCTTCGAATGAATAAAGCGAAGGAATTATTAATTAATACAAATATGAAAATTAATGATATATCTGAATGTGTTGGCTATCGCAATAGTTATTTTAATCGGATTTTTAAAAAGCAAGTAGGGGTTACACCCAGTCAATTTCGAAAAATGAAGGCAGCGAAATAGTTCTATGATTTTACGCATATGCGTAGGATAGAGAATATTTGCACTTAGCAAAAAGAGCTAAAATCATAAGGAGTTGTGAACTATGAACACTTCCATCCAAGAGCAGTTTCTTCATCCACCTGAGGAATTTACGCCCATCCCTTTCTGGTTCTGGAATGATCATCTCTCTAAAGAAGAGATTTGCCGACAAATTCATGATTTTCATGAAAAAGGAGTAAATGGATTTGTTTTACACCCAAGAATCGGAATCCCAAAAGAAATTGAGTATTTATCGGATGAATTTATGGATTTTGTAGAAGTCGCTGTGCAAGAAGCGGATCAATTAGGCATGTTTGTTATTTTGTATGATGAAGCAATGTATCCTTCAGGATCGGCCAATGGAAAGGTTGTAAAAGCGAACCCCAAATATGCCAGTCGTGGTTTGAAAATGAGTGAGTATCCTTGTGATGCTAGAATCAGTGAAGTTGTTTTAGCTATAGAGAAAAATGAAAACGTTGTTTCTGTGCAAGCCATTAAAAAGCAATCGGAGTCCGCAATTTATGATCATGAAACTCAGTTACTTGAAGTAAAGGATAGGAAAGTTCAATTTATCTGCCCAGATGACGGAGATTGGTCGATTTTAGTTTTTGTTGAAACATTTTCTCGCGGAACCATTCGTGGTATTCATTTTGGAGAAGATGATGGAGAAGCAAACGCGCCAGCCTCGACCGATTTATTGAATCCAGATGCAGTTAAGAAATTTATTCAAGTGACACATGATACGTATTATGAAAAATTAAAGCGATACTTTGGTCATACGATTATCGCGATGTTCACCGATGAACCCGATATATTAGGCAGAGGTTCATTACGTGGATTAAAGCCATGGACGTATCACTTTCTAGATTTTTATAAAAGAAACGGAAATGCCGAAACCGACTTGCCTTTGCTCTGGTTTGAGGCTGGGGAAAGAACGGCACTTGTTAGAAAAAATTATCGGAAAACCGTGAATGCAAAAATGACAGAATCATACTACTACCCGATTAGCAGGTGGTGTCGTGATCACAACATTGCTTTAACCGGTCACCCGGCCGCCAGTGATGATATTGGTCTGTTAGAACATTTTCAAATACCAGGCCAAGATGTGGTATGGCGTTGGGTGGGCCCAGAGGATGGAAAAGCGATAAAAGGACATCATTCCACTGCAGGAAAATGTTCGGCAGATGCAGCGAGGCACCGGGAAAGGCGGCGGAACCTCAATGAATTTCTAGGTGTATGTAGTAAAGAGAGCGATTGGGCTTTAAGTCCAGGTGATATGAAATGGTATATGGATTGGTTGCTTGTACGAGGAGTGAATCTACTGTGCCCCCATGCTTTCTATTATTCGATTGATGGGAAGAGACGAAGTCATGAACGGCCACCTGATGTAGGACCGAATAATAGTTGGTGGCCTTATTATAAAACATTCGCCCAATATATGAAGCGTTTAAGCTGGCTCATGACCGATAGTACAAATGAAACAGCGATTGCGGTTCTATGTGAAGAGGATTTTCTTCCGTGGAAAATCGTTAAACCGTTGTACGAGAATCAAATCGAATTTAATTATTTAGAAGAATCCCTACTTCATTCCTCCTGCAAGATCGCAGATGGGGTTATTCGGATTGCCAATCAAAAATATGAAGTGGTTGTGATCGAAGCAAGTCACCGTTTAGAAAATTCCGTTATGCAGGCGTTAGAGGCATTTATCGATGGTGGTGGAAAAGTCATTATATGGAATGAGGAAGAAACGATTCAATCCAATCTGCATGCCACTTATATTAGCAAACCAGAAGAAATTTTGCAGGTAATTCCGGCATCGAATCGCAACGAGTTCCACTTAATTCCATGTGATCCATCGATCCGGCTCAGTAAAGTACGGAAAGATCATCTTATTTTTTATTTGCTTGTGAATGAAGGGGAAGACGATTATCAAGGACAAATCTGTTTGAAGGAAGAAGGAAAAGTTGAAAAATGGGATCCATGGAACGCCATGATAGAAGAATGTCCTATGTATGAAGATGGCATGTTGCCGATCAGTCTTTCACGTAGATCATCGATTGTCTATTGTGTTGACCCTAGTCAAGAGTCGGTTATTGAAATAGAGGACTCATTTGAGCCACAGAGAAAAAAATTATTGCTAAATGACGCATGGCAAGTCAAGAATGTACCAGTTGCTCTAAAGGATGGTCTCCTACAGCCATGGAATCATTGGGAAGGAATGAAATTTTTTTCGGGAACCATTATATATGAAAGTTGCTTCGAACTAGATGAGATCGATGCGATCAAACAAATAAAGATCGATTTAGGTGAGGTATATGAAATCGCGAAGGTTGTCGTTAACGAAAAGGAAATAGGAGTGGGAATGTGGGCTCCCTATGAATTTAAGATAGACCCAGCTTTTTTAAAGAAAGGGCGCAATTTTATTAAAGTGGAAGTGACTAATAGTATGGCGAATCAAATGGATCAAGTTTCATTAAGATCAGGTTTGATCGGGCCGATTGAAGTGGAAATCGAAATAAAACCTTCTAATCAGGATCGGGACGATAAGCATCACCTCCGTAAAGCGAATCGTTAAGAGAAGCAATACGGAATCAGTAGAAAAGTAGCGTTTTCAGCCATTAAGATCACCTATATTTGCAAGAAAGGAGTAATAGCTTTTGTTTGAAAATAAACTTTTTAATAACTTCTATCGATTTGGCGAGACTGTGCTCCTTTTACTTTATGTGAATGCCCTTTGGATCTTTTTTACATTACTTGGTCTGATTATTTTTGGCTTTGGCCCGAGTACAGTGGCTATGTATACCATCTTCCGTCATTGGGCGAAGGGAAGAGACGATCTTCCAGTCTTGCAAACATTTTGGGAGACCTATAAAAAGGAATTTATAAAGGCGAATGCCTTAGGAATCATTCTCCTTTTGATCGCTTATATGCTGTACGTGAATCTGAATTTTCTAGAATTAAAGGGGGAATGGCTATCGGCCTTTAGCCATTACATCCTTTTATTAGCGACAGCCATTTATGCGGTGATGTTGATTTATATTTTCCCTGTGTATGTCCAGTATGAGAATAAACTATTTGTTTATTTTAAGAATGCAATCTTAATGGCACTTTATCAGCCATTTCGAACGCTTTATGCGATTGCGGCTTGTTTGACTTTGTATTATTTATTTTTTGTGTTACCTGTCTTTATTTTCTTGATGGGAGCTAGTTTAACGAGCTTCATTTTAATGTGGATCACCTATCGAACTTTTATACGACTGGAGTATAAACAAGCTAAGTTACAGGAAAAACAGGCGTAAAGAAATGAGGAGTGTTAGGAATGGAAAATAAGAAAATCAATGTTTATTTGGCAGGAGATTCAACGGTGCAAACCTATGATTCTAGTAGGGCCCCCCAGGCTGGTTGGGGACAATGTATTGCCGATTATTTTACGGATGATGTGCAATTTTTTAACCATGCGATAGGTGGTAGGAGTTCTAAAACCTTTATAACAGAAGGAAGATTAGAAAAAATAGGTCAAGAGATAAAGGAGGGTGACTATCTATTCATCCAGATGGGCCATAATGATTCTACGAAATCACGCCCTGAGCGCTATACGGAACCTTATGAGGATTATAAGGAATATTTACGACAGTATATAAAAGTAGCCCGTGAGCGAATGGCCATTCCAATCTTAATTACACCCGTGGGAAGGCTCCATTATGTACGGGGGGAATTTCTCGCTGATTTCGGTGATTATTGCAATGCCATGAAGGAAGTGGCTGATGAGGAGGATGTTTTATTAATCGATTTAATGAAAACGAGTATTCAATATTTCACTACCATCGGTTACGAAGAAGTTCACCGATTTTTTATGATTTCGGTTAATGGGGCGGATTGCATCCATTTCACTGAAAAGGGAGCAAATGAAATGGCGAGATTGGTGAGTGAAGGAATAAAAGCTTTAAACATTGAACTTTCCCATTTCGTGAAATAAAAAGGGGGCTTTTATATGAGCTTAGATCAGGAGACTCAACAACTAAAAAATAACAACTTCGTTCTTCAGCCTATTTTGCTTGGAAAGATAGATATCCCTGCTGCTGGGAAAAATACGAAAATGTATGTGGGAGATTTAACAGGCAACGGTAGGATGGATCTGTTGATGGTCCAACCAGATGGGGGAATTGATGATCGCTATATCCCTCATCAAGTCCAATCGATGACCGCCTTTGATTTGGAGGGGCGGATTTTATGGAAAAAAGGTGAGCCTGATCCAGATCCTGGGGGTCCTGGTTCTGATTACCCCGTGCAGATTTACGATATTGATGGGGATGGACAAAATGAAGTTTTATGTGTCATCGATAAGAAGTTTCATATTTTAGAAGGCGCAACTGGAAAGATAAAAAAAGTATACGATTTACCAGACGAATATGCCCATGATTGTATTATTGTTGCAAATTTAACCGGAGGAGAGTTTCCGCAAGACATTATTTTGAAAGATCGTTATCAACAATTGTGGGCAATGAATAAAGATTTTCAATTGTTGTGGACATATACGGGCAATGTCGGCCATTTTCCTTGGGTTTTTGATTTTGATGGAGATGGCCGGGATGAAGTGATGGCTGGTTATGACTTTTTAAACGCTGATGGCGAAAAACTTTGGTCTTGTGCCAATCTAGAAGATCATGCGGATTGCATATGGGTTGGGAAAGTAAATCCCACGATATCAAATGGGTATCAAATTGTCATTGGCGGCAGTGTGACTGTGATGTATGACCATTATGGGAAAGAATTATGGCGATATGAAGGCTCGATTGAATCTCAGCATGTCAGTTTAGGGAAATTCCGCGATGATCTTCCTGGATTACAAATAGCTGGATTGGATCGCATTGTGCGCGGAAATGAAAATGGGAAAGATGGTTTATTTTTGTTAGATGCGAATGGGAAAGAAATTTGGAAAGAGGATCGAAAAACAAAAGGATGGCTTACGATTATCGAAACAATGAGGAATTGGGATGATCACCACCTAGATTATATTTTAGCTTATAGAAGGGGTGGAGGAGTAAATCCTACTTTATACGATGGGGATATGAACCCTGTTGTGCAATTTCCAGAGGATGGGTATGTCGTTCATGCCGACCTCTTTGAGAGTGGATATGAAAACGTGATCATCTATAACGATCAAACTGCTTATATGTATGCGAGTAAACCTATGCAACAATCAAAGCTAAAAGGGAAAGCATTTCAGGAAAAACGACTTTATTCTGTGACCCTGTACCCGGGAGGAGAGTATGTAGAGCAAAAATAGGACAATGTGATGAATTTGTGATGGTTCGGGAAATAATTTCCGTTGATAAAGAGTGTTAAACATGCTATTATATGTAACAAATATATAGCCTTTAAACCGGTCCCGAGAGGCCGAGAAGGACGAGTATATAGATGTGTTTTCTATGTCTATGTTTATCTATGCCCTTTTGTCCTCTGCGACGGAAGGGTATTTATTTTGCTTATTTGAGACAAGCTTAATCTCTTTTAAACAATGTCCTGTGAGGCTTGAAAAGAGAATGGAGATGTTTGTATGAGTGATCATTCAAAATCCATTCCTTCAAACCAGCAAGAATGTTTTTACAACAGAAAATAAACACTGAAGGGTGGAAAACAACATGAACTATCAAAGGAAAACAGTAGTCGCTTCTATGGCAGGTTTGACTTTAGAAGGCATGGATATTATGTTTATTTCATTTGCCATGTCCATGATCGTCGCAGAGTTTCATATTGATTTAGCAACGGGCGGATTTATTTCATCGATTACCAATATAGGAATGCTGATTGGCGGAATCATCTTCGGAATTTTGGCAGACAAGTTTGGTCGTGTCCGAATCTTTACGTATACTGTTTTTTTGTTTGCGATTGGAACAGCCTTAACCGGACTTGCTACGAATATTGAACAAATTTATTTATTTCGTTTCCTAGCTGGAATTGGTGCAGGTGGGGAATATGGCATAGGTATGGCTCTTGTAGCAGAGGCTTGGCCAAAGCATAAACAAGGAAGAGTCTCTTCTTACGTCAGTACGGGAGCACAAATTGGGGTTATTTTGGCGGCGCTCCTTAGTGCCATTATTCTTCCTCATTTAGGATGGCGAGCATTATTCATCGTAGGTGTAATCCCGGTAGTTTTTGCCTTTATTGTGCGGAAAAACCTAAATGAATCGCCAGAATGGCTAGCTGCGCAAAAGGAGAAAAAGACCAGTCTTAAGCAAAAAGAAGGCAAATTAAGTGAGTTGTTTCGTACACCAAGAACAACGATTACTACAATTGCCCTTGCGATTATGGCGACTGTTCAAATAGCGGGATATAATGGATTGATGATTTGGTTACCATCCATGCTGCAAAAATCACAAGGGTTATCTGTATCAAGTTCAGCATTATGGACGATTAGCACGGCTGTTGGGATGATCGTCGGGATGTTGACTTTTGGACAATTTATGGATCGGCTAGGAGCCAAACGATCCTTTGGAATTTTTCTACTTGCGTCCGCAAGTGCTGTCTTTTTATACTCTTTTGCAACGGGGAGTGCTGGGGTATTAATCGGCGGTGCGATTGTTGGCTTTTTCTCAAATGGAATGTTTGCGGGATATGGTGCCTTGATTAGCCACTATTATCCTGTCCATATTCGCAGCACAGCAACAAACACGATTTTTAATTTCGGTAGGGCTTTAGGCGGTTTCTCACCTATTCTTGTTGGCTATCTCTTGCAAAACTATAATATGATGACCGCAATGGTGTATTTGGCCGCCTTGTATATTATCTCGTTTATTGTCATGCTTAGTCTTAAGCAAGGAACCTCGCAGTCTACCGAATTGTCTGCGGCATAAAATGAGGCTCACAGGATGTGGGGGCAGAACGGTGGATTGTCATTGCGCTTTGCCGTTCGTCCGTAAAACGGGCGCTTTTGCTTTAGAGGAGTATCCTTAGGTCGTTTCGACAAACTGGATACTCCTTTTTTGATGCAAAATAGGGGAGAAGTCGTGAAATCTTTATTCTTCCTCCGCTGGTTTTCCCCTTGTCAGTTTCTCAAAATCTCTCAACTCATTATTCTTAAGGTCTGTTACTTGAAAGGGATTATCTGTTTGCTTTTTACCACCCCGTATCCCCATTTGCCGGCTTCCTGTTCCTGTAGGATCATTTAAAATCCCCTCATATTCACCATCAAAATGTGGATCAGAATTTGCATCAATATTGCGCTTCTCATCAGGCATCACAGTCAGCTCCTTTCCTAAATATAGGTTAAGATATAGTAGGAAAAATATACATGACATATTGGTGCTTTTTTGCTTTTTTCTTCTATATGATTGAAAATGGAATCTAAATCAGCATGATTAAGGGAGATGAGAATATGTTTGTAGCTGGACAGAAGGAAATGCAAGCTATGGATCGATATACAATGGAGCATATCGGTTTACCTGGGACCGTTTTAATGGAAAATGCTGGAGCAAGAATTGTCGAAGAAATAGTAGCCAGTACTCCTCATCCTAATCCGCGGATCATGATCCTTGTTGGTGGAGGGAATAATGGTGGGGATGGTCTTGTCATTGCTCGCCGACTCTTTGATTTGGGACTTAAACCGATCGTCTGTTTATTAGTCGATCCCACCCGAATGAAGGGGGATGCCAAAGTACATTGGAATGTATATAAGAATCGTGGTTTTCCTATTTTTAATGTTTACAAAGAAGACTTAGACAAGCTTCGAGATAAAATATCTCAAGTTGATATTATCGTAGATGCCATACTCGGAACAGGTGTAAGAGGTCCGGTTAGAGAACCATTGGCAAAGATTATCGAGATAGTGAATCAATCTGCCAATAAAAAAACAATCATTTCCGTTGATATCCCATCGGGTGTTTCAAGTGATGACGGAAGTGTGGAGGGGGGAGCCATCCAAGCAACAGAAACAATTAGCTTTGTCTTTCCGAAAAAAGGTTTTTTCTTACAAGATGGGCCGCAATATATAGGAAAGTGGAAGACGGTAGATATTTCAGTCCCTCCATCCATTGTCGCTAATTTAGGATTAAACATGCCCAGGCTTTTGACTGAATCACTTATTCAAGCTTCGCTTCCGAAACGGCCTGGGGGAGGTCATAAGGGGACATTTGGTCATGTTCTTGTACTCGGTGGTTCACGTTCTTATGTTGGAGCTCCGCTTTTTGCAGCGAAGGCAGCCTTTTGCACTGGAGCTGGGCTTGTTACATTGGCTGTACCGGAAAATATTTATCCATTGATAGCTGGGCAGAACCCAGAATACTTATATCTTCCATTAAGTGAAAAAGCGGGCCATTTAGCTGATCAAGCGATTGATCTGTTATCAACAAGAGTAGCCCAATTCAATACAATCGCCCTAGGTCCTGGAATAGGCCGTTTTCTTCATGGGGAAATGTGGATGGAATCCCTCTTTTCGATCCTAACAGGACAATCTGTTGTAATCGATGCAGATGCTTTATATTTGATGCGGAATCAGTTGGACTTGCTTCATACTTACGAGGGAGATATTATCCTCACACCACATCCCGGTGAAATGGCAACTATGCTGAAATCTTCTATACAAGATGTGGAAAAAAATCGTTTAGAAATAGCCGAAAACTTTGCGAAAGAACATCGAATTTATTTAGTTTTAAAGGGGCATCGGTCGATTATTGCTACCCCTGATGGAAGAACATTTATCAATCCGCATGGCCATGATGCTTTAAGTAAAGGTGGAAGCGGTGATGTATTGACAGGCATGATTGCATCATTTTTGGCTCAAGGAGCATCAGTTGAAGAGGCCATTATCACTGCCACCTATTTGCATGCCAAGGCAGGAGAACAACAAGCGGAGAGTTTGTCACGGTATGGGGTCACGCCACTGGACTTAATCGAAGGGATTCGCAGACAATTAAATGAAGTGATGTAGAAAAAATGAGCTAAGGAAATGCCTAGTGTTATGACCATTTATTCACAGAAATGAATGATGTTCACACTAGGTATTTTTCTTTTCCCAAATTTCAAGGATCAAATGGATGAACAAAGTATAAACGGCTAAAGGGGGCACCTCAATCGCCACGCCTTTGTGACTTGCGTCCTACAGGCCTAAGGTTGTATGTTTAAAAATATTTTAACAAAAAATGGTTGAAAAATTTCAGAAAATCGCATACAATGAATCAAAGTTATTAAATCCAATGAGTTTAATGGGTTTTATAGAAAGGGGATCTCATATTGCCACAGACAAATCAAACTGATTTAGCATTGATTCACAGAGAGTTAGAGAAAAATCATCAAGAGGTCATCAATTGGAGAAGGTACATGCATCAGCATCCTGAATTATCTTTTCAGGAGACAGAAACAGCTAAGTTTATTGAAGAAAAGTTACTCTCTTTTGATTTAGAGGTCAAAACAAATATTGGAGGTAATGGACTCATTGGTATTCTTAAGGGAGAAGAAGCAGGACCAACGATTGCTTTAAGAGCTGATTTTGATGCACTCCCCATTCAAGATGAAAAAGATGTACCGTATAAATCCAAAAATCCTGGAGTCATGCATGCATGCGGTCATGATGGTCATACCGCCGCATTGTTAGGGACAGCACAAGTTTTAAGTCAATTTCGTAAAAATATAAAAGGAAATATTGTTTTTATTTTCCAACCTGCAGAGGAACTGCCACCTGGTGGGGCGAAATTTATGATTGAGGATCATGTATTAGATGGTGTAGATTATGTATTCGGTGCCCATTTAGCATCTGACCTTCCACTGGGGCAAGTGGCAGTTGGAGAAGGATTTACTTCAGCAGCAGTAGATAAATTTGAAATTACGATTAAGGGAAAAGGCGGTCATGGAGCAAGGCCTCATGAAACGATAGATTCCATTGTGATTGGCAGTGAAGTTGTCAATGCCTTACAAAAAATCGTCAGCCGAAAAGTGAATCCATTACAATCCGCCGTTGTGACGATTGGGGTTTTCCAAGCTGGAAATGCGTTTAATGTGATTGCGGAAAATGCTAGAATCGAAGGCACAGTCCGTACATTTGATGAGAAAATAAGAATGCAAGTGAAAGAGGATATTCATTCAATTGTTAAAGGCATCACATCTGCGTTTCAAGCAGACTTTTCCATTGATTATCTTCTAGGCTATCCGGCTCTTTATAACCATAAGCAAGAAACAGAGCTTGCGAGAACCCTTTTTAAGGAAGAATTTTCAGAAGAAGCAGTCATTGCTTTAGAACCTTCCATGGGGGCAGAGGATTTTTCCTACTTCTTACAAGAAAGACCAGGTACCTATTTTAGAGTGGGGAGTCGGAATGACAACGAACAGACGCATTATTCCCATCATCACCCTAAATTTGATTTTGATGAGCGAGCTTTACTTAATATTGAAAGGTCTTTTGTAAAAATTATCGCTCACTATTTATTTTAACGATAAACCTAAGTAAACAAAGTGGAGATATGATTTTCAGAAGTTTTTTTCGTCTTAAAAAATTACGAATAGAGATAAAGGAATGAAAAAGATGAAACTATCAAAATGGACAATTTTTTTCACAATATTATTGTTTAGCTTGACAGTAGCTGCCTGTAGCTCAGGAGAGACAACAACAGGTGATGCAAAAAATTCACCGGATCCAGAAAAGGATGCGAATACAACAACGGTTGTAGAAGATACGCAAATTCCAGCGGAAGACCCATCAGCTTCTCCTGCATTAGCTGTGAATCGAGGGAATATGGTAGTTGTAGGATTGCAGGAGCCCGGGGGAGTATTCACGCCATATTTTAATTCAAGTGGATATGATGGGAATGTTCAATCGGTTATGTTTCCTCCACTAGTGGATATTAACGAAGCAGGTGAACCGATTCCAGGCCTTGCGGAGAGCTGGGATGTTTCGGATGATGGATTAACGTATACATTTCATTTACGGGATGATTTAAAATTTGATGATGGAACGCCTCTTACATCCGAGGATGTGGAATTCACTCTAACGTTATTGCATGATCCGAGCTATGGTGGTGGGACAGACATCACAGAAGCGAAGGTCGTTGGTGGGTTGGATTATAAGAATGGAGATGCTGACAGTATTTCGGGAATTGAAGTGATGGATGAACAAACCATCAAAATTACGACAGAAGAAGTGAATGCTCGCTCTTTACGTTTGCTTGGTGGCCAAATACTCCAGAAAGAGTATTATGGAAAAGATTACAAAAAAGGCGATCTGGATTATTTAAATGCCCTGCATCTAAAACCGGTCGGAGCGGGACCATTCCGTTTTGTCGACTATTTACCTGGACAAGAAATTCGTTATGAGGCAAATGAATATTTTTATGATGGAAAGCCTAAAGTGGATCAATTTATCTATAAAACAACTGAAGGAGATTCGCAACAATTTTTCCAAACGGGGGAATTGGATTATAGTGCTCTAGCGGCAAACCAAGATAATTTTGAATTTTTGCAAGCTTTAGGGTTCGCTAATATTAATGTCTACACTTCCTCAGCCTATGGATATATTACGTTTAATCATGAGAAAGAGATTTTCAAAGATCCGAAAGTGCGTCAAGCCTTTATATACGGGCTCGACCGACAAACGATTATTGATACCTATTACCAAGGTTATGCTCAAGTAGCGAATGTTCCAGTTTCACCGACATCTTGGGCCTATACAGATGAAGTTGGCAGTACAAACTATGATCCTGAAAAGGCAAAAAAATTGTTAGAAGAGGCCGGATGGACAGAGGGAGAAAATGGGATTCGCGAAAAAGATGGTAAAAAACTGGTCGTCTATTACTTCACTTCTGCTGGTGGCTTAGGAGACACATTCATTCCAATTGCAAAGGAAAATTATAAAGAGATTGGGATTGATCTACAAGTAGAACAAATGGATTTTAATGCTTTGCTTTCTCGAGTAGAAAAGGGAGATCATGATCTTGCCTCTTTCTCTACGACGATGTTAACAGATCCTTATAATGGGATTGATAGTTTCCATACAAAAACAACTGATTCGATTATAAAAGGGTATGGAAATGAGAAGATTGATAGTTTGATCGATGCGACGATTGCAACGAATGATCAGGATGAGCGAGCCAAAGCTTTTCATGAACTATACAAAGCATTAGACGAGGATCCTCCGGTGATTTTAATGTCTTACACAAAAGTGTTAAGTGGCACAAATGCGCGGGTAAAGGGCTTTGAACCGAATGGATATCGTGGAATTGCTCCTAGCTTGAAAAATCTAGAAGTAGTCGATGTGCAACAAAAATAGTCTAACCTTCTCTTAAACAATGGTTAAAAGAGAATCGTAGTTTTCATTCAGGCGTATCCGAATCTAAAACTCGGATGCGCCCTGTTACATAAGAAAAGTTGATTAAACCTATAGATAGAGGAGGGAGAGGAAGCTTGAAAGGGTATGTTTTAAAAAGAGTTTTGTATTTAATTCCAACCTTAATTGGGGCTTCATTGCTAATATTTTTTTTGTATTCATTAGTTCCAGGTAATTTTATTGATGCGGACCCGAATTTGACGGCTGAACGGAAGGCTGAGTTATATGCTCTTTATGGCTTTGATCAACCAGTTTTGAAACGTTATTTTATCTGGATGGGAAATCTTCTTCAAGGGGATCTTGGTTACTCGTTACAATTCCAACGCCCAGTTGTCGAAGTACTAGGAAATTATCTATGGAGTTCCTTTTTTGTTGCTTTAGCTTCGTTGATTTTAACATGGGCGATTGCTCTAGTCGTCGGTGTCGTTTCCGCGACTCGTCAATATTCTTTATTTGATTCATTGGCAACTGTGTTAGTGTTTGCGGGTATGGCCACACCATCCTTTTTCCTCGGCTTAATCTTAATTAAATTCCTTGCGGTCGACCTTGGCTGGTTTCCAGCTGGAGGAATGATCACCACTGGGAGTAATCATACTGGCTGGGCATATATAAAAGATGTTGGCCAACATATGATTTTACCGGTGTTAGTTTTAACAATGTTAGGGATTGGTGGCTTAGCTCGTTATTTCCGAACCAATATGCTTGAAGTCATTCGCCAAGATTTTGTCCGAACTGCAAGGGCAAAAGGGCTAAAAGAAAAAACGGTTGTCTATAAACATGCATTAAGAAATGCTCTCTTGCCGGCTATTACGTTATTTGCCTTTGAATTACCCGCATTGTTCAGTGGCGCGATTATTACCGAGCAAATCTTTAATTGGCCAGGGATCGGGGCCATTTATATGCAGGCTTTCACGGTTCGAGATTATCCTTTATTAATGGGCTTTACGATGTTTATCGCCCTTTTGACAGTTATGAGTAATTTATTGGCA
Source organism: Lederbergia ruris (assembly GCF_018332955.1). Lineage (NCBI taxonomy): Bacteria > Bacillati > Bacillota > Bacilli > Caryophanales > Bacillaceae > Lederbergia > Lederbergia ruris. The sequence continues at coordinate 30,148 of NZ_BORB01000016.1, read as the reverse complement.
GATTTGTTATATGGAGTTGCAGATCCGCGAGTTCGTTTAAAATAATCTTTCTTGGAAAAAAGTGGATAAAGTGAATTCCTTTTCCTGTGAATGATAAGGAGTTGAAACATATGGAAAGTCCTTCCGTCACAACGGTGAACGCGAATATACGTGCAAAACAGCAAAAATCTTCTCTATGGAGACAAGTGTTTCGTCGTTTGTTAAAAAAGAAAATCGCCCTCTCAGGATTAGGGTTTCTCATTTTTATTTTTTTGTTTTCCTTTTTAGGGCCATTATTTTCACCTTATGGTATTTCCGGGGTAGACCCTGCAAATATCAATCAACCTCCCAGTTCTGCTCATTGGTTAGGGACAGATAAGTTAGGGCGGGATGTCTTAACCAGATTGATGTTAGCGGGAAGAATATCTTTGACAGTAGGTTTAGGGGCGATGGTCATGTCGCTGACAATCGGTGCTTTATTAGGTGTATTAGCGGGCTATTATAAAGGAATCATCGATCAAATCGTGATGAGAACCGCAGATATACTGATGACATTACCTGGTTTACCACTATTATTTATTATGGCGGCAGTAATGTCAGAGTGGAAAGTGCCAGCTGAACAGCGCCTATATATAGTTATGTTGATGCTGAGTTTAGTAGGGTGGCCAGGATTAGCTAGACTTGTAAGAAGTCAAATTCTCAGTTTACGAGAACGAGAATTTATCCAAGCAACAGATGCTTTAGGATTAAGAGATCGCAGGAAACTGCTAAATCATTTATTGCCTAATACGGTTCCCTTATTGATTGTCGCCGGGACATTGAGTGTCGGGAGTGCGATTTTAAGTGAATCTGTCCTTAGTTTCTTTGGGCTAGGGGTTGTGCCGCCTACAGCATCTTGGGGCAATATGATCAATGCAGCGAATTCTCTGATTGATTTTCAAAAACGTCCTTGGCTATGGATTCCACCTGGTGTGGCAATCTTTTTAACCGTGATTAGTATTAATTTACTCGGTGATGGCTTGCGCGATGCAATCGATCCAAACATGAAGAGGAGGTAATGGACATGTCAGAAGGGTCTATCCTGCAGGTAAATCACTTACTTACCCAATTTCAAACAGAAGCTGGGAACGTAAACGCAGTGAATGATGTAAGTTTTGAGATAAAAGAAGGGCAAACGGTATGTTTAGTCGGAGAATCTGGCTGCGGAAAAAGTGCAACAGCGATGTCGATCATGGGCTTAATCGATCATTCATCAGGAGCAAAATGTGAAGGCGAAATTATATTCGAAGGAAAAGATTTGCTGAAAATGAAGAAGGGCGATTTACGAAGGATGCGGGGAAATGATTTTGCTATGATCTTTCAAGAGCCAATGACCTCCCTTAATCCCGTCTTAACGATTGGTGAGCAAATAATCGAACCTTTGATGGAACATACGGTCATCTCAAAAAAGCAAGCGAAGCAAAAAGCAATCGAATTGATTGAATTAGTGGGAATTGGAAGAAGTGAAGAGATTTTTTCTTCTTATCCCCATCAATTAAGTGGAGGAATGTTACAAAGAATCATGATTGCGATCGCTTTATGCTGTAATCCACGTTTATTAATTGCCGATGAACCGACTACCGCTCTTGATGTAACCATTCAAGCGCAAATATTAGAATTGTTGCGAGACTTAAAAGATGAACGTCAGATGTCGATGCTGTTGATTACTCATGACCTAGGGGTTGTCGCAGAAGTCGCCGATTATGTGATTGTGATGTATGCGGGAAAAGTTATCGAACATGCGCCTGTTGTTGAGTTGTTTAAAAATCCTAAACATCCTTATACAAAGGGACTACTGGCAGCTAAGCCTGTTTTGAATCAACGTAAAGAGACGTTGTATACAATTCCCGGTCAGGTGCCAAACTTAATTGATTTGCAACCATCTTGTTATTTTAGTGACCGTTGTGAGCACTGTATGAGTATTTGCGTCGAGAAAAATCCTGATATGAAGTCCATTAAGAGTAATCATCAAGTGGCTTGTTGGTTATATGAAGAAGAGGTGAGCGTATGAAAGAGACGACACCTTTAGTTGAAGTCGATCATCTGAAAAAGTATTTCGGTGACTCTACTTCGATTTTTAAACGAAATAAAGATGTGGTGAAGGCAGTCGACGGAGTGAGCTTTACAATTGAGAAGGGTGAAACATTTGGACTTGTTGGGGAATCGGGGAGTGGGAAAAGTACAATTGGTCGAAGTATTTTACGGCTCCATTCGATCACGTCGGGAGATGTAAAATACAACGGACAAAGTCTTCATCAGTTATCGAAGGAAGATATGCGGAATTTACGGCCAAAATTACAATTTATCTTTCAGGACCCGTTTAGTTCCTTGAACCCTAGAATTCGAATTGGCGATGCAATTGGGGAAGCTTTGTTGGATCATGGTTTATGTAGCAAGACAGAAGTAAAAGGAAAAGTGTTAGAGGTCTTAGATATTTGTGGGCTTGCTCCTTATCATTATGATCGATTTCCCCATGAATTCAGCGGGGGGCAGCGGCAGCGAATTGGGATCGCAAGAGCGATTATTTTAGAGCCAGATTTTATTGTCGCCGATGAACCTGTTTCAGCTCTAGATGTTTCCATTCAGGCGCAAATCATTAATCTATTTCAGGAATTGCAAAAAGAGAAAGATATTACCTTCTTATTTATTTCTCATGATTTAAGTGTTGTCGAGCATCTATGTTCAAAAATAGGTGTTCTGTACCTTGGTTCAATGATGGAACTAGCCAGTCGAGATCAACTTTATGGGAACCCGCTTCATCCTTATACAAAGGCTTTACTCTCAGCTGTCCCCATTCCTGATCCAACGTTGAAACGCGAGCGAATCATTTTGAAAGGGGATATCCCCAACCCTGCCAATCCCCCGAAAGGATGCAAATTTCATACGCGTTGTCCCCTAGCAAAGGATATTTGTCGTGTGCAGGTACCAGAATTTCGTGAAATGGAAGACAATCATTATGTTGCATGTCATCTCGTATAAAAGAGGGGCCTGATCTCCATTGTGTTAATACTTTATCACAATGGGGTCAGGCCCCTCTTGTTCATGAAGCTAATTCAATTTTTACTTTTTTATAGGAGTTTTTATCCTCGAGAGGTTCTTCATGGACCATGCAATTTTTAGATAATAATTGCTTGAGCTGGAGCCAGGCGTCCTCTTTGATATGTAAATCTTTAATCCCTTTATCTGTGCGCTGATAGTCGCGGCCTTCGATTAATTGGAATTTAAGTTCTAGCAATGTTTGCAGGCCTCTGATCGTGATAAATTTAATTTGGTACCCATCTTCAATGATGGAAGTAAAAGCTTCTTGATCTTCGTCTGCTATTTTCAAAAGTTCAGTAAAGTCAAAATGTTCATTCATATGGACCCAAGGGGTAATATCTCTTTGCTTAATTTGATGTAATATGTCCGAATTTGATATCCCTTGACTTCTAAGTGTCTCAATCATGTATGCGATTGGGAGTGAGATATGATGATTTTCCATGAGATCCCTCCTCAAAAACTGTGATCATGACTATTATTATCCTATATTTACCAGGATAATGCTAGTTTTCCTTTCGCTTTACTATCAACCGACCAAGTAAACAAATGTTCCTTGACATAAAAAAAGGAGATTCAGAAGGCACTGATTAAAAGGTTTTTACCAATCCCTTCCAAATCTTTGACATTGAAAAGTTGTTTTCAATTGCATCACTCTATACATGAGTTTCGCATGGCGGCCATCCCGGGTTCTGCGGATCATTTTCGGACGGAGGCAATGCATGAATTGTTCATCACAAATACAAGGATGGATACCTCTACGAAGACAACGATCATGCCTCATACAGCAAGCATCCACATCATTGATAGGAGGACCAGGCCCACTACATCCCGGTCCACACCATCTATATCCAGGAAAAACGCAACCGAGATGATTTCTTTTTCTAGACAATTCATCACCCCCATACTTTACAATATGAAGTTACACTGTAGATTGCTTGAGCCGATGCCTTAGAATAACGAATGAGGGTGATGATTTAGTAAATATTTTCTAAACCGATTTTTAAGGAGAATGTTTCACTTAAACAAGGTCGCAATCTCTAATCCGACAATAGGGTCAGCGATTTGGTCTATTTGATAAACGATTTTTCCTTTTTGCCAGATAATCCGCTGATCATCCCCTGTTGCATCTAAGTGGACAAAACCATGTTTTTCGGGGATAGGTAGTGAATGGTCTTCTAGAAAAGTGACTGTTTCACGAGCGAGCATTTCACCAGACTCTGCTTGATCTGTTTGCGTGTGGGTGGCCAATGCCCAACGACCTTCATTCCAGCCCGTCCATAGGCTACCTGCTCCTGCATCTTGATAGCCAGTGATGCCGTAACCAAGATCCACTTCATTTCCCCCGTTTTTGCTAAAGTCCTCAAAAGCTATTTCCTCATCAGCTTGTTCTTGGGTATTATATTGTTGTACGGTTAACCGTGCGATCTGTCTGCTGGCTTCATCGTCATTTAATTGCTCATTATTGATGGGAATCGGTGTTTGACTGGCAAAAAAGGTAACGGTATAGTGATCATTTTCTGAAGTGGTCGCGGCCGTTAAATGTTCTCCTTCTTCCAAAGGGATATGATCAGGCAGAACAATCGTCAGCTCTGTATCAATTTGTCCTTTTATTCCTTCGATTATTTCCTTTTGTGTTAGGTCTTTGTCGTCTTGTTCCTCAGCTTGTGGTGAACTCTCTTCTTCATTACGTTGGGAATCCTGCTTTGTGCTTTTTTCCTCACCTTGTTTCGCATGATCGATTTCCGTTTTGTTTTGTGCGGGATTCTCATGTGAAGACTGACCCTCATTTGTACACCCGCTCATAAGAAAAATGAGCCCTAAGAGAGTGACGATCTGTAGTACCATTTTTGTCATAATAACCATCCTTATTTTAAAGTTTATATGCCATTTATACCTCTAACAAAGTTTAAGTAAACGTAGATCGATTGACAAATCCACTAAATTTTTCTACAATAATATCTCTCAAGCTAGTGAGATTTGCTCTCCTATCTTGTGTTCAATAAATAGCCTTATATTGGTACCGAATTTGTAACATAACAGCTACACCAGTTTGAAAATTTATAGTATGATAGTAATAAAGAATGCTCAAGTTTTCACTATCTTTTTTAAAAAGGGAAAGTCGGATCCTGCCAATACTTCGTAGGTCTTGATTTACTAATAGCGCAGAATAAGTACGCTACTAGCGTTTGTTTCTAAATTTTTTGTCAAAGTTTGTTCATAATTTCACGAACTGAAAAGTGTACAAATGCAAAATTAAAATTTTTTGTCAAAGATTGTTCACTTTTTCACTTAAGGAGGAAAACGGAAATGGAAGAGGTTATTCTCGCAAGGATTCAATTTGCTTCAACGACATTGTTTCATTTTATCTTTGTCCCATTGTCCATTGGTCTAGTGTTTATTATTGCGATTATGCAGACCATGTATGTGATCAAGAAAAAGGATGTCTATTTAAAAATGACAAAGTTTTGGAGTATCTTTTTCCTAATTAACTTTGCGGTAGGAGTAGTAACAGGAATTATTCAAGAGTTCCAATTTGGGATGAACTGGTCGAGTTATTCACGTTTTGTCGGAGATGTATTTGGAGCACCGCTTGCCGTGGAGGCTTTACTCGCCTTTTTCTTAGAGTCAACGTTTATCGGTTTGTGGATGTTTGGTTGGAATAAGTTACCGAAGAAATTACATCTCGCCTGTATCTGGCTTGTGTCAATTGGTACGATTCTATCAGCTTTTTGGATATTAGCGGCCAATTCCTTTATGCATAATCCCGTTGGCTATACCATTCAAAATGGCCGTGCAGAAATGACTGATTTTGTGGCTGTATTGACTAATCCTAAACTGTGGGTTGCTTTTCCACATACGATCTTTGGAAGTTTCGCAACGGGTGCCTTTTTTATCGCTGGCGTCAGTGCTTGGTATTTGATTAAGAAAAAAGATGTGGAAATCTTTAAACGCTCGATTGCTATTTCTCTTATTATTGGATTGGTCGCTGGGTTAGGACTCGCTTTTTCTGGTCATGCGCAAGCAACGTATTTAATGCATGCTCAACCAATGAAAATGGCCGCGGCTGAAGGACTGTGGGAAGACAGTGCTGACCCAGCAGCATGGACACTGTTTGCTAATATTGACACTAAAAATCATGAGAGTACCCATCGGATCGAAATTCCTTATTTGTTGAGTTATTTGGCGTACAGTGAATTTAGTGGGAAAGTAGAAGGGATGAATACTTTACAAGAAAAAATGATTGAAAAGCATGGTGAAGGGATTTATATACCTCCGGTGAAAACGACATTTTGGAGCTTCCGGATTATGGCAGGAACAGGCGGAGTTCTTATTTTACTTAGTGCTGTTGGACTATTCCTATTGTGGAGAAAGAAATTAGTCAGCAGTATTCGTTATCTAAAATGGTTGATTCCCGCCATCTTTTTACCATTCATCGGGAATTCATTTGGTTGGATTATGTCTGAAATTGGCCGACAGCCTTGGGTCGTAAATGGTTTAATGAAAACAATGGATGGCGTCTCACCTAATGTGAGTGCAGGGCAAATTTTGTTTTCCCTTATCTCCTTTTCCCTCATCTATGCATGTTTGGCGATTGTGATGGTGTATTTATTTATCCGCGTCATCAAGCAAGGGCCTCATGCAAAGCCAAAAGAGGATGTATCCGCGTCAGATCCGTTTGATCTTGGAGGTGTTCAACATGCAGCTAAGTGAGTTATGGTTTATCCTTGTGGCCGTTCTATTTGTTGGCTTTGTTTTCTTGGAAGGTTTTGATTTTGGCATTGGTATGAGTACGAAGTTTCTGGCAAAAAATGAACAAGAGAAACAAATGCTTATTGCAAGTATTGGACCGTTTTGGGATGCCAATGAAGTATGGTTGATCACTGCGGGTGGGGCGATGTTCGCCGCCTTCCCGCATTGGTACGCAACATTATTCAGTGGCTATTACCTCCCGTTCGTTGTGCTATTATTAGCTTTAATTGCACGTGGTGTTAGTTTTGAGTTTAGAGAAAAAGTACAGTCCAAACGCTGGGTGAGCGTCTGGGATTGGTCAATCTTTATCGGAAGTATTCTCCCTCCGTTTTTATTAGGCGTTATGTTTTCTAGTTTAATTAAAGGATTGCCTATTGATGGCGAAATGAATATGTATGCGGGTTTCACGGATATCGTGAATCTTTATACGCTTGTAGGAGGACTTGCGTTTGTTTTACTTTCCTATTTACATGGTTTAATGTTTGCCTCTTTAAAAACGACAGGACCATTACGGGAAAAATCGAAACAAATGGGCTTGAAGATTTATTTCATGACAGGTTTTGTTGTAATCTTATTTGTGATTTTGACAGGTGTATATACGCAGGCTTTAGCTGAAAAAGGCTGGATTCTCTATCCAATTTATGGTTTGGCAGTCATTTTGTATGTGACTTTATATCCTCTACTACGTAATAAGAAAGAAGGATATAGTTTTACTGTAACGGGGGTTATTATGATCCTTGTCACTTCGTCCTTTTTTATCGCCTTGTTTCCAAATGTTCTTATTAGCTCAACCGATCTTGCTAATAATTTAACGGTTTATAATGCTGCATCTGGTCATTACTCTTTAAAATTGATGACCATTGTCGCAGCAACGATGATTCCGATTGTTTTAGGTTATACGATTTGGAGCTACTATATCTTTCGCAAGAGAGTCTCTCATAAGGAGTCTATAGAAGACTAATGGATAAACATCTTCTTTATTACAAGGGAAGCAAACGTCTTATATTCATCGTTGGTGTGTTAACGGTGATCCAGACGATCATTTTAATTGTGCAGGCGCACTATTTAGCGACTGCGATTGTAAAAATGTATGAAGGGGTTGCATGGAATGCAGTCCTTCCCTTATTGGGGATTTTTATTGTCGCGTTTATTTTGCGTCATTTTCTTCAGTGGGTGAAAGAGAAGTGGGCGTATCAGTTTGCGGAAGATACAGCGAATCATTATCAAAAGGCATTATTGAAAAAACTGTTTGCATTAGGACCAAGGATGGTAGGGAAAGAGGGAACAGGAAATTTAGTGACATTAGTTATGGAAGGAATTCCCCAATTTCGCACCTATTTGCGCCTGTTTATTCCGAGAACCATTGCCATGGTCTGTGTGCCGATTATTTTATTCATTTACGTAGCAACCATTGATCTGCAATCGGCGATTATTTTGGCCGTTGTGATGCCGATCATGATTCTCTTCTTAATTTTATTAGGGCTGGCTGCCCAAAAGCAAATGGATGCTCAATGGGAAACGTATCAACTGCTTTCACGCCATTTTGTGGATTCACTACGAGGGCTTGTTACCCTTAAATATTTAGGAAAAAGTAAATCTCATCAACAGTCGATTGAAACCGTTAGTCGTAAATACAGGATTGCAACCAATCGAACGCTAAGAGTGGCATTTTTATCCACTTTTTCTTTGGATTTTTTCGCAAGCCTTTCCGTTGCGATTGTGGCTGTGGAGCTTGGGTTACGATTAATCAATGGCCACATCGTACTTATGCCCGCCCTCTTTATCCTCATCTTAGCTCCTGAATACTTCTTACCAGTCCGCGAATTGGGAAATGATTATCATGCGACCATGGATGGGAAAGAAGCGGGAGATCAGATCCAGCAAATTTTAGCGATGGAAACTATGGCAGATGATCGTGATGAAGCTGTGATTCCCCCTTGGACGAAGGATAGTATTTTGCGTATGAAGGATGTGGGGATCGAATCAGATGAAGGAATTTCGCGCCTTGAAGAGCTTAATATTGAGGTGAAAGGTCTGCAAAAAATTGGGATTGTCGGTGCTTCGGGATCTGGGAAATCCACTTTCATTGACTTATTATCTGGTTTTTTAGCGCCAAGCAATGGTGAGATTGCCTATCATGATCAAAAGCTCCCTCATTTTTCATTAGATGGTTGGCAAAAGCAGCTAACCTACATCCCTCAACATCCGCATATTTTTTCCGGTACGATCGCGGAAAATATTCGTTTGTATGCACCTGATTCTTCCATGGAAAAAGTTAAAGAAGCAGCTGATAAAGTAGGTTTAACGGAACTAGTTTCACGATTCCCGAATGGCTTAGAGGAAAAAATTGGTCAAGGTGGGCGAAGCTTAAGTGGGGGAGAGGAGCAGCGGGTTGCGTTAGCAAGAGGTCTCCTGCAAGATCGTCCGATCATGCTTTTAGATGAACCAACGGCACATCTCGATATTGAGACAGAATATGAGTTGAAACAAGCGATGCTGCCATTGATGGAAGAGAAATTAGTCTTTTTTGCTACCCATCGGCTACATTGGATGCAAGACATGGATTGGATTTTCGTCATGGAGAATGGAAAGCTTGTGGAAAGTGGTTGTTATGAGGAGTTAATTCAAAAAGAAGGAGCTTTTTCCACTTTACGAGAAGCAAGGAAAGGGGGAGAGGATCGTTGAATCTATATCAAACTTATATTCAGCCTTATTTAAAGCAATATAAAGGTGTGATGATTACGACAATTTTGTTAGCCGTGCTAACGGTCCTTTCCTCTGCCTTTCTTACCTTTACTTCAGGGTATTTAATTACTCGTGCTTCTGAAAGGCCTGAGACGATTTTGCTTTTATATATTCCGATTGTCGCTGTTCGGACATTTGGTCTGTCCAAAGCGGTAACACGATATGTCGAACGTTTAGTCGGACATCATGCTGTATTGAAAATTTTAGGTGATATGCGTGTCCAATTATATAAATTGATAGAACCTCAAGCGCTATTTATTCGCTCACGGTTTCAAACAGGTGATTTATTAGGGACGTTAGCGGACGATATTGAACACTTACAAGATGTCTATATCCGGACCATTTTTCCAACTGCTTCAGCGATTTTTTTATTTGCATTTTCGATTGTTTCTTTATCTTTATTTGATTGGAAATTTGCGATCGTGATGGCGATTCTACTCAGTATTGTTTTAATTGTCTATCCCTTACGATCCTTATTTGTTTTAAAGAAAAAGCAAATCAGTCTGAAAAAGCAACGTAAACAAACGTATCAGTCTTTAACAGATGCTTTCTTTGGGATGCACGATTGGATGATTAGCGGACGAAAGAATTCTTTTATTGCCGGATTTTTAAAAAAGACGTTGCAAGGTAATAAAGTTGAAAAATCGATCGTACATTGGCAACAAACCCGTACATTCCAACTGCAATGTTTCTCAGGAATAATCTTATTGCTGGTCGGAATCTGGGCTGGCATCGCTGCAGGCAATGGACAAATTGCCCCGACCTATATTGCCGCCTTTACTTTAGTGGTTTTTCCGATTATGGAGGGATTGATCCCTGTCTCGGAAGCAGTGGAAAACATTCCGACATACCGAGAATCATTGCAAAGAATCGAAGATGTACGCCAGTTTTCGGAAGGGAAAACCGAAGTGAATTCACTTACTTTTGATGCTCAGACTCCAGAAATTCTTTTGCAAAATGTCGACTTTCGTTATCCGAATGAAACGGAGGAGACGATAAAAAATATCAATCTCTCGATCCCATTTGGACAAAAAATTGCGATATTAGGAAAAAGCGGTGCGGGAAAATCAACTTTATCGCAACTATTGTTAGGAGTGATCACTCCGCAAGCGGGATGCATTGAAATTGCTGGTCACTCACCTGAGAAATATGGAGACGAAATTTATCAAGGAATCGGCTATTTAAATCAGAAACCCTATTTATTTGCTACAACGGTGGCGAACAATATTCGGTTAGGAAATTATGATGTGACACAAGAGGGGTTAGAAGCTGTGATCCAACAAGTAAAATTGGATGAGTATATACACTCACTACCAAAGGGGTTGGATACACAAATGGAAGAGACAGGGCAACGTTTTTCAGGTGGTGAACGCCAAAGAATTGCATTGGCGCGTATTTTATTGAAACAAACGCCGATTGTCATTTTGGATGAACCAACGATTGGGCTTGATCCCGTCACGGAGAAAGCATTGCTTGACACCATGTTTGCAACATTAAAAGATAAAACGATGATCATGATTACCCATCATCTAACCGGACTCGAAAAAATGGACCAAATCATCTTTTTAGATGATGGAGAAATCACCATGCAAGGAACACATGCTCAATTAATGAAACAAAATAAACGCTATCGACAATTATATGCTATGGATCAAGGTGCCGGGCACGACATGGATTTTGTTGAATTTTAATTTCCCAAACAGAAAACAGCCGTATAAAAGGGCGGCTGTTTTCTCGTGTTTAAAGATTGTTATTTTGCTGTTGAATTTCATCTTTTGCAAGTTCACTATTAGCAGTTTCAAGGTTACGTTGTTCGTTAACGGAATCACCTGGTTCTAGATTATTTAGGTTCGCTTGAGCAGTCATTTCTTCCTGATTAATGATCGTTTTTTGCTTATTATGTTTCATACGCAACTCCTCCTTGTATATTGGTTGTTAGTATGGCCAGTTAAAGGGTATAACATAATGAGGAATGAAAGATTTTAGGATAGGAGAAGCTCGATTATGCCAAAAATTGAAGCGAAAAGGATCTACGATTCATCTGATCAATCAAATGGCCTCCGCATTCTAGTTGATCGGATTTGGCCACGGGGAATTAAAAAGGAAGATGCAAATTTGGATGAGTGGCTGAAAGAAGTGGCACCAAGTTCAGAATTAAGAAAATGGTTCGGACATGACCCTGAGCGTTTTGAAGGATTTGAGGAAAAGTATATAGAAGAGCTTCAAAACGATCAGGAAAAGAAATCAGCGTTTGAAAAGTTATGTGAAAAGGCAAAAAGCAATGACATCACCTTACTGTATGCGGCAAAAGATGAGAAACATAATCAGGCTGTAGTGTTGAAAAAGGAAATCATGCGCCATATCTAATATAGGGATACATATTTTACTACATTTTATGCTTTATCCTATAAAAAATGGAAAGTTGATAAAAGCTTTCCTTTTTTTATGAAAAAAACAAATCTAGAGGATTTTTTACATGATTTATCGAAATGATCTATAAGGGTGATGCTTTAATTATGAGAGTTAGAAGGTGAAGAAATGGAATATAAATGGTTAGAATGGGCCAAAAGAATTCAAGCCTTGTCCCAAGCGGGGTTAGCGTTTTCTAAAGATGTATATGATATCGAGCGATATGAGGAGCTCAGAAAAATCAGTGTGGAAATCATGGCCGATCATACAGACACAGAGATGGAAAAAGTGTACGATTTATTTGCGAATGAAACCGGCTATCAAACACCTAAATTGGATGTAAGAGGAGCCGTTTTTCAAAATAATCAAATCCTCTTAGTCCAAGAAAATCATGATGGAACTTGGTCGTTACCAGGGGGGTTCTGTGATATTGGTCTTTCTCCCTCTGAAAATATTATCAAGGAGATCAAAGAAGAAGCGGGTTATGATATCATCACAAAAAAATTACTTGCTGTATGCGATACACATAAACATGAACATCCACCACAACCTTACCATTATTATAAATTGTTTATTCAATGTGACATTGTCGGAGGGAGTGCAACTAGTGGGGTAGAAACAGATGATGTTCGATTTTTCTCGGAAGATCAATTACCACCTCTATCAACAAATCGTAATACCGAAGCACAAATACATATGCTTTTTGACTATTTGGCAAATCCCAATAAAGCAACATACTTTGACTAACAAAAGAGGGAGAACGATATGAAACCAAATATACTTATGATTATGGTTGATCAGATGCGTTTTGATTGTTTAAGTATTGCTGAACACCCTGTGGTGGAAACACCTAATCTGGATGAGCTTGCCCTTCAGGGTGTCCGCTTTACAAATGCTTATTCTGCCACTCCTACATGTGTACCCGCCCGAGCCGCTGTTTTAACAGGCATGTCACAACGATCTCATGGAAGAGTCGGCTACCAAGAACGGGTTCCTTATCAATATCCTCATTTGCTTCCTGAAGAAATGAGTCAGGCTGGATACCATACTCAAGCTGTCGGAAAAATGCATGTATATCCAACCCGGAATTTATGTGGATTTCATAATGTTATTTTGCATGATGGATACTTACACCATAATCGGATGAAGGATACACCGGTTCGGGAATCTTTTGATCATACGGATGATTATTTGCCTTGGTTAAGAGAGCGGCTTGGTGGGCACCGCGACCTGACTGATATCGGTTTGGATTGCAATGCTTCAGCCATGAGTCGCCCATGGCATTTACCAGAGGAATTTCATCCAACCAATTGGGTCGTCACGCAATCGATTGATTTCTTAAGAAGAAGAGACCCAAGTAAACCCTTCTTTTTAAAAATGTCCTTTGTTCGTCCACACCCACCGTTTGATCCACCACAGGCTTATTTCGATTATTATATGAGTCTGGATATGGATGAACCTGTCATAGGAGATTGGGCCAATGACTTGGATGAATTTCAGGAAGGGTTACGACCGACTGCCGGGGGTGGGAATGTACCGAAACAACGTTTAAAAAGGGCAAGAGCTGCCTATTATGCTTTGATTGCCCATATCGATGATCAAATAGGGCGGTTTATCCAAAGTCTTATTGAATATCAGGTCTATAATAATACGGTCATTTTATTTGTTTCAGATCATGGAGAATTGCTGGGAGATCATCATTTATTAAGGAAATCTTTAGCTTATGAAGGAAGCGCGAAAATCCCTTTCATTCTTTCAGATCCAGGTAATCAATTAGGATTGAAAAAAGGAACGACTTGTCAAAATGTAGTAGAGTTGCGCGATATTATGCCAACCTTGTTAGATGTAGCAAACATACAAATTCCCAAAAGTGTTGAGGGGAAGAGTGTTCTTCCTTTAGTTAAAAATGAAACATCTATATGGAGAGAATACCTTCATGGCGAACATGCTCAAGGCAAACAATCCCATCATTTTATTGTCAATGGAAAAGAAAAATTCATTTGGTATTCCCAAACAGGTGAAGAACAATTTTTTAATTTGAAAGAAGATCCTTATGAAACGAAAAATTTAATCGATCAACAGGCATATGCCCATAAAATAAATACTTTACGTCAATTATTAATAAAAGAATTGGAAGAAAGAGAAGAAGGTTACTCAGATGGTACACAATTAATTGTGGGGAAACAACCACAAGCTGTTCTACAAAATAGCAGAAAAATAATATAGGATGAAAAAATTTGAGGGAGGTAACTGAAGCGTTCAACTTTATAAACGAACAATGTACTGATTTAGCGGAGGAAATATACGTAGACTCCTGCGGGATGAAAGGCATCGGTGAGACCCCACAGTGCGCTAGCACGAGGAGGCTCACCAGCCGCCCGCGGAAAGCGAAGTATATTTCCGAAGCGGGGTTATATGCACCAACCAGGACTTTACTATGATTAAAACACTTTTGGTCCCGGCCTCATCTTATTTTGCTCTTCGTTTTACATTTTCCGCTTCTTAGCCCTTTTGTCTGCGTCATCCGCTCTTCGCATGGCTTCCAAATCATCTTGATCTGCCACTTCTTGGGAAAATTCTACGTCACGACCATCTGATTTCATGTTTTGTGGTACTTGTGGAAGCTTTTGCTTATTTTTATCACGTGCTTTTCTACGATCATCTCTACCCATTTTCAGAACCCTCCATATAAAAGTGTTTTAAAAATTGTGCTACTTTCTTCTTGAATGCGTGTAGCCACCTGCTCGATCTGCTTGTTTAAATTCTTTTGCATAAAGCACTTCTTGAGTTGTAGATAATGTACTCTTCGTTTGAACGTTCTTATTTTTGCTCATTAGGACCCACTCCTTTTGCTCTTGACCTCATCTAACATTTTTCTCAAAAACCTTAATAAACATACATGTAAGAGATTATGGTAAAATAGAGCAAGTAAGTAAGAAGGGGTGATTAGCAATGGCGATCATCACCAAAATTGCGGCGCAAAAGAAAAGAGCAGATCGCTACAATCTTTATTTGGATGAGCAATATGCTTTTAGTGTGGATGAAGCAATATTAATTCGCTATGGATTAGTGAAAGGCAAGGAATTAGCCGATTATGAAGTTGTCCAGCTGCAATATGAGGACGAAATTAGAAAAGCTTATAATGATGCGATCCACTATTTATCGTTCCGCATGAGGTCGGAAGGGGAAATAAAGGAACATTTGGCTAAAAAAGATTGGAATGTACAAGTGATTGAACAAGTGATGCAAAAATTGCATGAGCATCACTATGTCGATGATCTGGAATTCGCAAAGGCATATGTTCGGACACAAATCAATACAGGAAAAAAAGGTCCATATAATATCAAACAAGAGTTGTTACAAAAAGATATTTCTGATTCATACATAGAAGAAGCTTTAACCTTATATAAAAAAGAAGATCAAATCGAGCATGCGATTCAGTTAGGTAATAAATATGCAGCTAAAAATAAAAAACTGGCTGAGAAAATATTAAAGCAAAAGCTGGAGCAATATTTACAGACAAAAGGTTTTTCCTTTACAATTATTTCCATTGCAATTGAAGAAATCGAATATGAAAAAGAGGCGGAAGAAGAATGGGATTCGCTTCTCAAACATGGAGAAAAAGCGCAGCGGAAATATCAACATTTAGAGGGATTTGAATACCGCCAAAAGATGAAACAAGCCCTATTTCGTAAAGGATTTGAATTAGACATGATTGATCGCTTTTTAGATGAAAAAGAATGAAGGGGATTTTGTAATGGAAAGGGAAAAGAAATACAGTGAAATGACAAATGAAGAACTTAAACAGGAAATTGCTTTAATGAAGGAGAAGGCAAGAAAAGCGGAACAGCTTGGCATGGTCAATGAGTTTGCTGTTATGGAGCGAAGAGCGGTGATGGCTGAGGCCTATTTATTAAACCCAAGCGATTTTAAGCCGGGTGAAATTTATGCCGTTACGGGCGCACCAGGGACTTATTTCAAAATTGATTATTTAAAAGGTGTGTTTGCTTGGGGCTATCGCTTAAATGGTCCTGGTGAGGAGGAGGCATTGCCTATTTCCTTGCTTAAAACAACATAAAAAATTTCCATCAGTAGGGAGCGTCCCTACTGATGGAAATTCTCTTTATTTTTTGTACTTCGTTACAGCAGCTCTTTCTCTAATAATGTCTGTCTGGGATAGTTCCGTTTGCCCATTTACTTGAGAACTCATTTTTTTCGGATTATAGTATCCGCGATTAAACGGACTTAAATTACGGTTTTGATGTGTATTCCCATCGATTTTACCCATTTTAAATCCCCCTTGTTGGTGAATAATTAAGACTGGTTGGAATTTCCTTGTCTATTCCCCGATGCCCGCATTCTGCCCTGTGGATTGGTGTTAATCGTTCCATCTGCACGCATTGGAGAATATTCAGCCTTAGCTCGTGGTTCACCTTCAAATTTGTTGTCATTTTTATACGGGAAATCTTTTGCTTTATTACGCAATGGGACACCCTCCTTTATTGACGGGTTTTTCAACTCGTCATCTTTAGTATGGGTTACAAAGTGAAAAACATTCGTTCAAAGGATGAGTGTCAGAATAGCGTGGCGCTTGCGCTTTTCGGTTGTCTAGCTACAGCGTCCAGCTAGCAAACTTTCGGTGCCTTCCTACGATAAGTCAACATCGATTCACCCTTCGGGTTCATCGTGTTTCCTTTATCTCCTCAGGCCCCTAAAAAGTTTGTACGTCGCTAAACGGGCGCTTGCGCTTTTCGGTTAATCCATAATAATATTTAATTTTTTTCTAAGTTTTTCTTCACTATAAATCCATCCAGTATAGGAAGTAAGGATTTGTAGATCAGCATCTAAATGAACGATGGCTACAAACGGGTAATGTCCATTACTCCTATACCGTAAATCGATAAAACGAACTTCTTTATAATCGTCGAATTCTTTAATTTCCCAACGATACACAGGGGAGAAAGATAAGAAAGCTGAAACATTTTTATCCCGTTTTGCAGCTTCAATTTCTGGCGTTTCCGGCACAGGAATCCGGTTGAATTTATCAAAGATGGTAATCGAACGTTTAAACGCTCGGCCAACGTAGAAAAAATCTTTTGAAATCACAGCTAATCGCCATTGATTAAAATGCATCGTAGGTGCGATAATAATTTGTTCAGCATCTGGAATGGTTTTTAATACGGCTGACTTTACGACTTTCTGCATAATGAACCGTAGGATATAGTAAAAAAAGACAACAACGTATAGTGTTAAAAACGTATAGCCAGGTGCTGCTCCTAATGCCCAAATGAAAATAGCTAAAACATGTAGTCCGAAGATAATGGGATCGAACGTGTTAATGACCCCCAAGGCAACCCAATTTGCTGAGAAAGGCCTTAACGCCTGAGTCCCATAGGCATTGAAAATATCAACAAACACATGTAAAAAAACAGCTACGAAGGACCAAAGCCATAAATGAAATAAATTGGCCCCCGGGAAAATTAAGGCAACCAAGGCCGTTACAACAAGCGGCCAAAATAAAATAGCAGGAATAGAGTGGGTTACCCCACGGTGATTCCTTATATAAACGGCATTATTACGTAGTTTTAAAAAGGTATCAATATCAGGTATTTGCGATCCAATGATGGCCGCTACTAAAACACTGTGAGTATTGGCGGTGCTTTCAGCAACAACAGGATCTAGGGTAGCGAGCCCACCAATCGCAACACCCATGGCAATATGAGTGGCAGTATCCAATCTAAATCCTCCTAAGAAAAGGGTGTTAATGATTTTCGGTTTCTTATTTTTAATCATATTTTAAAAAATTATATTATGCAATACGGCACATGATGTCCAATCATTTATATAATTCCCTAAAGGGAGTATAAATTAACATGTAGGAGCGTTAAATATGGGAGAATCTAAGTTAGATCATGATAAAATGGATATTCAACAATTTCGTGAAGATTTGTTGAATTGGTTTGTACGGGAGCAACGTGATCTTCCATGGCGAAAAGATAATCAGCCATATAAAGTATGGGTATCCGAAATTATGTTACAACAAACAAGGGTAGACACAGTCATTCCTTATTTTGAACGGTTTATGGAAGAATTCCCCGATATGGAAGCATTTGCTGCTGCAGATGATGAATCTGTTCTAAAAATATGGGAGGGTCTTGGATACTATTCCCGTGTTCGAAATTTACATTCAGCCGTGAAAGAAGTGGTGGAACATTACGATGGGAAAGTGCCAGATACCCGAGAAGAAATTTCAAAATTAAAAGGCGTCGGTCCATATACGGCGGGTGCAATTCTAAGTATCGCTTATGGAAAGCCTGAGCCAGCAGTAGACGGAAATGTCATGCGTGTATTATCTAGAATCTTATTAATTGAAGAGGATATAGCCAAACCTTCGACAAGAAAAGTATTTGAAGCAGCCGTTCGGACTTTAATAGATCCTGCCAACCCTTCGTACTTCAATCAAGCTTTAATGGAATTAGGAGCGCTTATCTGTACGCCAACATCTCCAGCATGCCTGCTTTGTCCGGTGAGAGAGCATTGTAAAGGATATGCTAACGGCAAAGAACAAGTGCTACCAGTCAAGACGCGAAAAAAATCAGTGAAACATCTTTCGTTGCTATCGGCTGTATTGAAAACAGCAGATAATCTTTATCTCATTCGCAAAAGACCTAATGAAGGCCTGCTAGCGAATCTTTGGGAATTTCCTACAGTGGAAGTAGCTACTAGTAAGCAATATTCTACCCAAAGACAAGTATTATCCCGTTATTTGGAGAAGGAATATGAAACAAATATTCAGCTTGAAACAGGAACTTTTACCCATGTTGATCATATTTTTTCTCATTTAACATGGTCGATGGATGTTTTTGCAGGCGAAATCAGCAAAACATTGAATCATCAGGATGAAGTTCGACTTGTAACACAGGAGGAGCTTGAAACTCTTGCATTCCCAGTACCCCATCAAAAAATTTGGAAAGCTTATAAAGAGATATACGCCATGAATAAATAATTTAATTATGATTCATTGTTCAAAGAACCGCATCAAGGTAAAATATACATAAGAAAAAGAAAGGTAGATGAAAAATGAATAAAGTAGCACTTGTCACCGGAAGTAGTCGCGGTGTAGGAAAAGCAACCGCAATTGCCCTCGCAAAACTAGGATATGATATTGTAGTAAACTATGCACGTAGTAAAAATAAGGCTATGGAAACCGCGGAGGAAATCGAGAAAATAGGCAGAAAAGCTCTCCTTGTTCGCGCGAATATAGGCGATGTTGAGAAAATTAAAGCCATGTTTGCCACGATTGATCAAGAATTTGGAAGACTAGATGTATTAATTAATAACGCAGCTTCCGGTGTTATGCGGCCCGTAATGGAAATCGAAGAGACGCACTGGAATTGGACAATGAATATTAATGGAAAAGGAGTTCTTTTCTGCGCCCAAGAAGCAGCAAAATTAATGGAGAAAACAGGAGGGGGCAAAATTGTTAGTTTGAGCTCCCTAGGCTCCATTCGTTATTTAGAGAATTATACAAATGTTGGAGTATCGAAAGCTGCCGTGGAGTCACTTACAAGATATTTGGCTGTTGAATTAGCTCCTAAAAACATTGTCGTGAACGCTGTATCAGGAGGAGCGATTGATACAGATGCTTTAAAACATTTCCCAAATCGTGAAGAATTATTAGAGGATGCGAAAAAACATACACCTGCGGGACGAATGGTCGAAATCGATGATATTGTAAAAACCGTTTTATTCCTTGTATCGGATGACGCCTGGATGATAAGAGGCCAAACGATTATTGTGGACGGCGGACGGTCCATTCTTGTTTAATCTAGCTCCCACTAAGTGTTAGCCAGCAACTATTGTTAGAAAATTACTTTTTTATTTTTTTGGAATTAAAATTTCACGTTTGGTTACATTAACAAACGTGGAGGTGATACCATTGGCTAACAAAAAATCTCAAGCAGGAACTAACGTTGAGAAAGTAAGACAACAAAACGCTCAATCCACTGGTGCTGGTGCACAAGGAAATTACGGTACTGAATTCGGTAGTGAAACAGATGTACAATCTGTAAAAGAGCGAAACAAAAAAGCTGAACAAAACAAAGCGAAAAACGCTGGAAACTTCGGACAACAATAATGTAAGCCAATAAGGGTCTAACTTTCATGTTGAAAGTTAGACCCTTATTCGATTGTATAATGGAAATGATAAAACGGATTGGTTTTAAATAAGAAAGAAAAACGTTATAATAAAAGTATTTAGAACTAATCAAGGATACGATTGGATAGGGAGAGAAAGTAGGAGAAATCAATGCAAATTCCAGTTGAAGGAGAGAATATACAAATACATAGTTATAAGCATGATGGTCATTTACACCGCGTCTGGGAAGAAACGAAAGTGTTAAAAGCAAATAGTCATTTGCTTATTGGTGGAAATGACCATACTTTAGTAACGGAATCGGATGGAAGAACATGGATCACCCGTGAACCAGCTATTACCTATTTTCATACAGATTTATGGTTCAACATTATCGGTATGATCAGAGACGATGGCATTTATTATTACTGTAATCTAGGATCTCCGTTTGTTGTGGATGTAGAGGCATTAAAATATATTGATTATGATCTGGATATAAAGGTATTTCCAGATATGACGTATTCACTTCTAGATGAGGATGAATACGAATATAATCGATTACATATGGGGTATCCCGAAGAGATTGACCATATCTTAAAAAGAAATATGGAAAAGCTTATCTTTTGGATTAGGCAAAGGAAAGGCCCGTTCGCAGCTGATTTTATAGATGTTTGGTATGACCGTTATTTAAGTTACAGAGGCTAGGCTAGGAGTGGATTTTTGGTTGGGAGTTATAAGAAGATATTTAAAATTTGTTAAACCTTATCGTTGGAGAATATTTTGGACACTTATTATTGGAGTAATCAAATTCGCAATTCCCCTTCTCATTCCTATGTTAATGAAGTATGTCATAGATGACGTCATTAGTGTGGAAGATATGACTGCAGCGGAAAAAACCACTCGTTTATTTTGGACGATGGGCATCATGTTCATCCTTTTTATTGTCATAAGACCACCTGTAGAATACTTCAGACAATATTTTGCACAGTGGACAGCTAATAAAGTTTTATATGACATACGAGATCGGTTATTTACGCATATTCAGAAATTAAGTTTTAAATTTTATTCCAATACGCGAGCAGGAGAAATTATTTCCAGGGTCATTAATGATGTGGAGCAAACGAAGGATTTTGTAATCACTGGACTAATGAATCTTTGGCTTGATGCGGCAACAGTTCTTATTGCGATTGGGATCATGGTATCCCTCGATGTTCCCTTAACACTTGTTTCCTTAGCCGTTTTTCCATTCTACATTATATCTGTTCGTTACTTCTTTGGAAATTTGCGAAAGCTTACACGTCAACGTTCCCAAGCCCTTGCACAAGTCCAAAGTTACTTGCATGAAAGAGTTGCGGGCATGTCGCTCATCAAGAGTTTTGCGATCGAAGACCATGAGCAAAAGCGATTTGATCAAAACAATCGCCATTTCCTAAACAAAGCTTTAATTCATACAAGTTGGACAGCAAAGGCCTTTTCCGTTGTCAACACCATTACCGATTTAGCCCCATTAATTGTCATTACATATTCGGGATATCAGGTGATCAATGGAAATCTGTCTATTGGGACTTTGGTGGCTTTTATGGGATATGTCGAAAGATTGTATAATCCGTTAAGACGCTTGGTGAATTCATCCACAACCCTTACCCAAGCCATTGCTTCTATGGATCGGGTGTTTCAATTAGCGGATGAAAAATATGACATCGAGGATGCACCTAATGCGATTGAACCGAAGCAAGTAAGGGGTGATATTCAATTCGATCAAGTTACTTTTGCTTATGATGAAAAAGAAAAACCTGTCTTAGAAAATATCAATTTACAAGTACAAGCTGGAGAAACGATTGCATTTGTTGGCATGAGTGGAGGAGGAAAATCAACACTTGTTAGTTTAATTCCGCGATTCTATGATGTCAGTTCTGGAAGAGTGTTATTAGATGGTCGAGATATCCGCCAGTTAAAGGTTCGCAGTTTAAGAGATAAAATTGGAATGGTTCTGCAAGACAATATTTTATTCAGTGAGTCTGTGAAAGCAAATATATTGCTAGGAAAACCTGATGCGACAGATGAAGAAGTGTATCGAGCCGCCAAAGCCGCGAATGCCCATGATTTTATTATGAATCTCTCGAAAGGCTATGATACTACGGTTGGTGAGAGAGGGGTTAAGCTGTCGGGTGGGCAAAAGCAAAGGATTGCCATTGCAAGAGTCTTTCTTAAGAATCCACCACTCTTAATATTGGATGAAGCCACTTCAGCACTAGACCTTGAAAGTGAACACTTGATTCAGGAAGCTCTGGACGTATTAGCCAAGGATCGAACGACATTTATAATTGCTCACCGTCTGTCCACGATTACACACGCGGATCGAATTGTACTAATCGAACATGGCCGAATAACGGAAATCGGAACACATGAGGAATTAATGCAAAAACAAGGAAACTACTATCGATTATTTGAGGTACAACAATTGGGTGTTTAACATTATTGAATATTTAGACAGTCTAAATAAAATATAAAAAAGATGTGGCTTAAAAATGGGCCACATCTTTTTACTTTGTAAAAACAGCGTCTTTCTTATGATACAGTTGGAAAGAACGGATTAACCGATCCAAGTGTTCAAGTTGTTCTTCATACTCAAGTAAAGCAGAGAAAAAATGAATAAGATGATAAGGTTGATACTCATTATACTCGTCATCTTTTTTTACTTCTTTTATAAAGCGATCAAATAGCTGGCTGATTTCCACATTTTCATCTTGAAAGGGATCCAGTTCAATTTCTTGGCGGACTCTGCCCATAAATTTCATTAACAACTGTTCATGATAACTTAATAAGAAATCAAGTCTTCTACGCGTATGAACTTGTAAATCCTCGGGTAATTGATATAACACATTTTCATATTTATGCTGTAACTTTAAAATGGCTAAGCTATTTTGATTCACATAAATCATTTGCCGATAAATGACAAGTTTTCTTGCTTTGGAATACTCACTTCTCCGAAAATATTTTCTTTCTTCCTTGTACATGGAATACAGTTGGTTATTTGCAGCAGAACGTTCTTTTAATTTGGCTAGGTCTTTTTTTAAAAGACCTTCTTCGGAAGCAAAGCGAGTGGATAATCGCGTCCATTTAATAATATCCTCGGTCACAGCAGAAATGCTTTCGAAAAGTTTTGTCTCATACTTCGGTGGTAGAAAAACTAGATTGACAATAAATGATGATACAATTCCCAGAAAGATCGAACCTGAACGCAATAAGGCCACTTGGAGAAAATCATCCGTGGGGGCTGCCATTACTGCCACGATTGTCACAAGAGCAAGACGGATCGCATTTTCAAGTTTGAATTTAACCATAAGGCCTATGGCCACAACAGCAGCCAAGCCAATCACTAAAATATGATTTCCTAAAGCGAGTACGAAGCCGATAGCTAAGACGGCTCCAAGTATATTTCCCTGTATTTGTTCAATAACGGTTAAATAAGACCGATAAATCGTTGGTTGTATGGCAAAAATAGCCGCAATTCCAACAAAAGCAGGTGTTGGTATATGGAAAAGCTCTGCGATCAATAAAGCCAAAATGATGGCTATTCCCGTTTTTAACATGCGGGCACCAAGCTTCATAGACATTTTCCTTTCCTTAGATGATAAAAAATAGATTTGCGCTAATGCTAGGTAGCGTTTAAATGCCTCGTTAAACAGCCGTCCTGAGTATTTTCGATCACTAAAATTATGAATGGGCAAGCTGTTCAAATGATCGTTCTACAGCGATTATAGTCTCCTCAATGTCTTGCTTTGTATGAGCGATCGTAATAAACCAAGCTTCATACTTAGATGGAGCAAGGTTAATACCGTGATGAAGAATTTGCTTGAAGAATCGAGCGAAAAGTTCTCCATCCGTATTCTCCGCTTGATTATAGTTTATAACCTTTTCCTTTGTAAAATAAAGCGTTAGGGCCCCTTTTAAACGATTAATGGAAACGGGAATGTTATATTTGTTGGCCGCGTCTAAAATGCCTTTCTCTAGAAGGGCACCTAACTGATCAAGTTGTTCATACACCCCTTCTTCTTGTAAAACTTCTAAACAGGCAATTCCCGATAACATGGAAGCCGGATTTCCAGCCATAGTACCTGCTTGATAGGCTGGACCAAGCGGGGCAACCTTCTCCATAATCTCCTTCTTTCCGCCGTAGGCACCGATCGGAAGGCCGCCACCGATAATTTTACCAAGCGCTGTTAAATCTGGGGTGACACCAAGTAAATCCTGAGCACCACCATACATAAAACGGAAAGCAGTGATTACTTCATCAAAGATTAATAAAGCTCCAGCTTCGTGTGTTAACTTTTTTACTTCCTCTAAATAACCAGGGAAAGGTTCAACGATTCCAAAATTCCCCACAATGGGTTCAGTTAAAACAGCCGCAATTTCAGGACCCCATTTTTCGATAGCATCCCGGAATGCTTCGATATCATTATAAGGAACGGTAATGACTTCCTTTGCAATGCTTTGTGGTACCCCGGCTGAATCAGGCATACCTAGTTGAGATGGACCGGAGCCAGCTGCAACCAAAACAAGGTCGGAATGGCCATGATAACAACCAGCAAATTTTAAAATTTTATCCCTACCAGTATAGGCTCTCGCTACACGGATCGTCGTCATCACAGCTTCCGTACCGGAATTAACAAATCGAACTTTATCAAGCGATGGAATAGCCTCTTTTATCATTTTTGCAAATTTCACTTCATGAGGGGTGGGAGTTCCGTATAATACGCCAGTTTCGGCGGCTTTTTTAATCGCATCTGTAATATGTGGATGAGCATGGCCTGTAATAATAGGTCCGTAAGCCCCCAAATAGTCAATATAGCGATTCCCATCTACATCATATAAATACGCTCCATCTCCTTTTTCCATGACAACCGGGGCTCCACCTCCGACAGCTTTATAAGAACGAGACGGACTGTTTACTCCTCCAACAATATGGTCCATTGCTTCTTTTTGAATAATTTCTGATTGTGCAAAATTCATCTTCAAGACTCCTTTATTCGGTGTATAAAAAATAGGGATTTTAGTTGAAATAAAAGCTTTAATTCATTAAATCCACAGGCTTCTATTATTGTAGACTTTCTGGAGAATCTGCGCAATGAAAGGGAATCAAGACATTTCTTATGTTCTATTCAGATTTTTTCCATCGTAACATATAGAACAGAAAGGAAAAGGTGATTTCGATGTGGTATATCATCTTCTTTGCGGTGATTATTTGTATTCTTTTCGCCTTAAGATTGTTGTTTATCCCGAATCGTTTTAAGTACAAGCAAGTTTCCTTTGAAAATTTCGCCTTTTTAGGCTGTACATATGCGGTGATTATGATTGGTTTTGGCCTGCTCTTTCTTTTATTGGAAATTAAAGGCTGGACGGTCATTATTGATACGTCACTTCACGAATCAAGTAGTTGGAATGAGCGCTTATCTTCGGCTTTATATTTAAGTGCAATTACCCTATTTTCAGTCGGCTATGGGGATGTCGTGCCGATTGGAATTGGACGACTATTTGTAATGATTGAGGCTTTACTTGGCTATACAATTCCCGCCGCATTTGTTGTACGAACTTTTATAGATTATGGACCTCCTAAATGACCAAATATTTGAATTCCAGTCTGTTTTTTTGTACGCTTAATGAAATGTTGAATATAGGAGGACTTGTTTATGCCTGTAACAGTGAATGAAATGGTACCAGATTTTCAACTCCAAGCGAGTAACGGGGAAATGGTAAACCTGTCAGATTTTCGGGGGAAAAAACATGTTGTTTTATATTTTTATCCAAAAGATATGACCCCTGGCTGTACGACAGAAGCCTGCGATTTTCGAGACCATCATTAAGATTTCTCCAAGTTAGATGCCGTGATCTTGGGCGTGAGTCCAGATCCACTTGAGAAGCATGAGAAATTCATTGATAAGCATGGATTACCATTTTTACTGCTTGTTGATAATGAACACGTAGTAGCTGAGAAATTTGGTGTGTGGAAACATAAGAAAATGTTCGGTAAGGAATTTATGGGCATCGAGCGATCAACATTTATTATTGACAAAGAGGGCAAACTTGCCAAAGAATGGCGTAAAGTTAAAGTCAGCGGGCATGTGAAAGAAGCGTTAGATTTTATTCAAACAAACTTATCGTAAATATTAAAGTGATATGTGGTGAAAATAATGGCCTATTTTTCGAAAAAGCCGGCTGTTGTCCATTCTAAATGAGTATCCCTGCATAAAGTAAAGTAGGGCATACCTCCTCATTGCATATAGATTTTTTTCGGGCTGATTCATTTCAGCCCACTTTTTTGTTTTAAGTTTACTCATGAATGTAAAGTGGGGGAATACAATGAAGATATATACAAAGACAGGTGACAAAGGAACAACATCATTAGTGTATGGAACGCGAATTTCTAAGCACGATATTCGAGTTGATGCATATGGAACATGTGATGAGGCCAATTCAATGATTGGACTGGCTCTAAGCTATCTTCATGATGTGGAAAACGAGGAAGTTAATAACCTTAGAGAAAGTTTCCATAAAATCCAAACGATGCTTTTTCATGTAGGTGCAGAGTTATCTACACCACCAGAAAAAGAAGTGGCATGGAAAGTCTTGGAAAAAGATGTGGTGGAATTGGAAACGTTGATTGATCAGTGGGAAGAAAAAATACCACCCCTTAAAAATTTCATTTTGCCAGGAGGACATCCCGCTGGTGCTACTTTACATACGGCAAGAACCGTTGTACGGAGGGCGGAAAGGTTGGCGGTTGCAGTGGAACTTCGAAATGAATTCGTACTTCCGTATTTAAACCGACTTTCCGATTTATTATTTGTAGCTGCTCGGTATGTGAATCATATATTGGGTTACGAAGAAATGAAACTTCATGATTAATTGGATGCATTGACGTATTGAATATTTTTTAGTAAACTTAATTATAAGAATTATAAATAGATAATCAATTTTAAGTTAGAAAAGAGGTGCATGACGGTGTCAGAACATCAATTAAAAGAAGCAATCCACACATTAAAAGAAACAGGAGTTCGAATCACTCCTCAGCGTCATGCGATTTTGGAGTTTCTTGTTCAATCGATGTCACACCCAACTGCAGATGAAATTTATAAGTCGCTTGAAGGTAAATTCCCAAACATGAGCGTTGCAACAGTATATAATAACTTACGTGTTTTTCGTGAAGCTGGCTTAGTGAAGGAGCTTACGTATGGGGATGCCTCAAGTAGATTTGATTTTGTAACATCTGACCATTACCACGCTATTTGTGAGCATTGTGGTAAAATTGTTGATTTTCATTATCCAGGACTAGATGATGTAGAGCAATTAGCTGCACATGTCACTGGCTTTGAAGTTGGCTCACATAGAATGGAAATTTACGGTGTTTGTCCCGACTGTCGTGATAAAAAGACACATTGATAAATCCGCATATGAATCAAAAATAGCAACCTAATGAATAATAGGTTGCTATTTTTGATGTTACTTATTCCTGCGCCAACTGGTGTTTCTTCGCAAGTTCACCTTCTTTATGGAAACGGCTATAACATATGAGGAAAACAACATAGGCCATAAAGCTAAAGATCATAAGAAAAGTGACCGGCATATAGGATAAGACAACGACCATTAGCCCTATAAAAATAATCGATAAAAGAGTAGTTGGGAAATATTTTATCGAAAAGAAGAATGAATTTTTAATGGCCGCCCATAGAGTTAATTTATAATGCACGATCATCGGGAAAATATAGATAAAGGTTAACGTTCCAATCAGGGCAATTAAAAATAATGAGGCCAGCAAAAGGTTTTGCATCACATTGCCTAAAGTACTGATTAGCATAAAATCAATATAGAAGACATAGGAAAAAACAAAAACAATAATCCCTAAAATGAAGCTTTGTTTAAAATTATCTTTGAAGAAACGAAAAAAAGGAACAAAGACGGCTGAATCTTTCTTCATCACAAATTGTCGAACCACTCCGAACATCGCAGCCGTTGCTGGGAAAATCGTAATGATTGGAAGACACATAATAAACCAAAGGATGTTTAAAAGGAAGAAAAAAGATACCGTTTCCAAAATGCTGTATAATCTGCTGTTTAAAATATTCAATGTCTCACCAACTATCTATTAAATTGATTTTCTTCATTATAACATGAAAATAGCATTTCTGGAACGAAGATTTCGGAAAATGCAGTTCTTAATCTAGCAAGTCTTATTAATAAAGAAAAAGAGGGTGTAAACCCCCCACTACTTATTGTTTACTTTTCCGATTGTATTTTTCATCGAATTCGACACCTTCAAGATTAGGATCTATTGTTAATGGTTCACGACAATACATACACATGTCCACTCTACCTAAAATTTTTGTTGGCTTCCCACAATTAGGACAAACAACCTGAACTGCCTTAGTTGAAAGCATTCCAATCCAAAAATAGATAAAGGTACTTGCGACAATAGCGAGTAGTCCAAGCAACATAAAAATGGTCATCACCAATGGGTGGTTTTTAAAGAAAATACCTACATACATAATAATGAAACCAACAAAGATTAAACCTAACGCAAAAGAACGGATCTTATTTATTTTACTAGAATACTTTTTTGCCATTATAAGCCCTCCTGAAAATAAACTATACCATAATCAAGGGTGAACGTCCCGTTAATTACTTAAACATTCATGGCAGACAATAGAAAAATGCTTTTGAAATGAAAGAATCATTATAGGTACTTAGATTTATTTGGATTATGCTTGTTTCAATTAGAAGGAATTCATAGAAAAATGTCGAAACCTATATTTTAAATCAATCTATTTAGGGGGTAAAACAGGATGGAGGATATTTTAAGACATATATATCAAGAGCGCGCAAGCATGGAAAATTCCCTAGGGGTTTTACAAATTTATAAGAAGCCTCATATCCCTGCCATTACAAACAACTTTGATATTATCTTACTTGTGATCGTTTATGACATAGAGAAAGAACCAACAATCTTGAAGCATTATCAATTTGAGGATGTTAAAATTGCCTTGCAAATTGTTAGTGATCAGCAAGTAAAAGAATGGTTATTACTAGGAAGCAATAGAAAAATAGTGGAATGGATTCACGTTGGCAAGATTCTATTTGATAAAAACGATTATCTTTTTAATCTTCAAAATGAACTTAAAGATTTTCCAATATATGAAAGGGAAATAAAAACAGGGATTGAATTCGCTAAGTTAATTAGGAGATATTGGATGGCGAAAGGCTTCTTTGAAACGGAACAATTTATGGATGCATTTAATCATACAATCCACTCCCTGCATCATCTTGCACGCTTAGCCATTATTGAAAAAGGTTTGCACCCTGAACTCACTGTTTGGAATCAGGTAAAACAATTAGACCCAGAAATTTATAAGTTGTATGAAGAACTTACTACAAGTGAAGAACCGATCGAAAAAAGATTAGAGCTACTTTTTATCGCGAGTGAGTTTCTGATCCACTCTAGAACTTCTTCTGGGACAAAGCATTTAAAGAAAATATTAAAAATGCAGCCTGATTGGAGTATGAATGAAATCAAATCTCATCCCGACTTGACTTATTACGGGACTGATTTAAATCTAATGATTGAATACCTTGTAAATAAGGAAGTAATAGAGCCTTTACAAGTAGAATCGAAAACACCTGGACTATTCCATACAAAATATAAAATGAAATAAAATAATATTTTTGTAAAAAATCATTGACGAAGAATAAAATTCTTGTTATAGTAGTAAACGTCGCTGATGACAATAAAAAAACAGCAGACAGCAAATGAAAAATAAATCAAAAAAGTGCTTGACTTTCTAAGTTTAAAGTTGTATTATTAGAAAGTCGCTGTCAACGCGACGGCAAGAATTTGATCTTTGAAAACTGAACGAAACGAACGTCAATAAATAAATGGATAAATGGTTTTGAACCATTGCCAGCAATTGAGAAGGAAAACAAACTTCTTTCATTATATGAGAGTTTGATCCTGGCTCAGGACGAACGCTGGCGGCGTGCCTAATACATGCAAGTCGAGCG
>NZ_BORB01000015.1:0-98454 GCF_018332955.1 Lederbergia ruris | reverse complement strand
TTTAATTTTATCAAAAGGTGTCCTTTTTGTTTACTAAAATAGCGACAAAAAAAGGCGTGGGGTCTACACTTTTTAAGTGTAAGCCCCAACGCCTTAATTTTATTTACTGGAGTTTTGTCCCAGCCTCAGCTTCTTTTTTTTGATTGTAATTGCCCTTTTTTCTTAGTAATATCATTGTTTTTTGGAGAAAAAGGTTTTTTTAATACAAAACTCATGTATACTCCGGTTTAGTCCTTAGGTCTTTTTTAGCGTAATTAAATGGTTGAATTGTCCGTAAATTCTGCGTATCGACAAAAATTTAGCTTTTTTATAAGTCGTAAGTACCATTTTGTTACATATTTTTAAAAAAAGACATATATTTATCTAAACAGATATGGACGTGACATGACAATAGTAATACAATGAGAAATAGAAATGTGTCGAAATATAGATTAATTTAGAAAGTGGTGACAGTAATGGAATTATTTTCCAACACTATTACCTCATTAGAAAGAGGTTTAGGTAATTCGGCTCTTAAGCAAAAAGTAATAGCCAATAACATTGCGAATGCAGATGTCCCAAACTATAAGTCGAAAAATGTAAGTTTCGGAAATATTTTAGAAAAAACGGAATTGGAACTAAAACGCACAAATTCTCGTCACCTGTCGTTTGATCATTTGAAGCAGAATCCATCTGTCTACACAAAACGGGATTTTCAATACCATGATAATGGCAATAATGTTGATCTTGATCAGGAAATGGCCGATATGGCAAAAAACCAACTGTACTACCAAACTCTTATTGAAAGATTAAATGGAAATTTTTCCACGCTGACAAATGTAGTAAGGGGAGGTAAGTAACATGTCAGTGTTTCAAAATATGGGAATTACCTCTTCAGCACTTACTACCCAACGCTTAAGAATGGATACAATCGCTTCTAATATGGCCAATATCGATACAACTCGTGGCCAATACATAAATGGTGAGTGGAGACCTTATACAAGAAAAATGGTTGTCATGCAACCGCAGACTTCGTCATTTAGTTCCCATTTGAATATTGCATTAGGGGAGCAGGCTCAACAACTGAACGGCGTGAAAGCAACCAAGATAATTGAAGATGATTCTCCTTATCGACTTGAGTATAATCCTGACCATCCCGATGCTAATCAAGATGGTTATGTGCAGCTTCCAAATGTCGATCCATTAAAGGAAATGGTGGATTTAATTAGTGCTACACGTTCATATGAAGCGAATGTAACTGTGTTTGACGCCAGTAAATCTATGTATCTAAAAGCTCTACAAATAGGGAAGTAAATTTATAGGGAGAGATTTTGCAAATGTTAATCAACAATAATGTAATAAAGAGTGCAGCTTTACCTGAGCGTAGTCAGGAACAAAATCAGGCTGTGTCCCAATTAAAAGAAAATAATTTTGGGACATTTCTCAATCATGCTATCAATGAGATCAATAGTGCCCAAGTACAATCGGATGAAGCGACCCAAAAATTTTTAAACGGTCAAAATATAGAGTTGCATGATGTGATGATTTCGGCACAAAAAGCAGCAATTACAATGCAAGCTGCTTTGGAAATTAGAAATAAAGCGGTGGAAGCTTATCAAGAAATGATGAGAATGCAAATCTGACTTGATAATCATTTGCAGGATTTAGTAAGGGGCTTATAAATGAAAGAGACAATAAACAAGCAATTTGATCGTTTAAAAGAATACTGGATTAATAGAACAAAAACACAACGATATATAATCGGTGGATCTCTTCTTGTTTTTCTTTTTATCATTTTTATCATTTTTTATTTTTCAACTAAAACAACATTTGTACCTTTGTATACAAACCTAACTCCGAATGAAACTGGAGCTATTAAAGAAAGTCTTGATGAAAAAGGGATTAAGTCAGAAATTGCAGGTGGCGGTTCAACGATTAAAGTGCCAGAAGATCAGGCTGAATCATTAATGGTGGAGCTAGCTTCAGAGGGTATCCCTAAGTCTGGCCAAATAGATTATTCTTTTTTCGGTGAAAATGCTGGTTTCGGTATGACTGATAACGAGTTTAATGTGTTAAAACTTAGTGCGATGCAAACAGAATTGGCAGAGCTTATGAAAACCATTGAGGGAATTGATCAAGCAAAGGTCATGATTAATTTACCAAATAAGGGAGTCTTTCTAAATGATTCCACTGAAGAAGCTTCTGCATCCATTGTTTTACAAACAGAACCAGGCTATGAATTTAATGAGAAACAGATAAAATCACTTTACTATTTAGTATCTAAAACTGTTCCTAATCTCCCCGTGGAAAATATTGTTATTCGCAATCAGTTTCTTGAATATTTTGACTTGAACCAAGATCAATATGCTGAAAATGGTGTTACACAGCAGATGCAAATAAAAAAACAGGTTGAACGTGATATACAAAGACAAGTACAAAACATGTTGGGAACTTTGATGGGCTTTGACAAAGTTGTCACTTCAGTAACAGCAGATATTGATTTTACGCAGGAGAATCGCGAAGAAAACTTAGTGTCACCTGTTGATGAAGAAAATATGGAGGGCATAGCAATTAGCGCTCACAAAATAACAGAAGCTTATACAGGAAATGGCGAACAAGCCGGTGGAGTACCACCAACAGGGGATGCTGACGATGCAGGTGGAACTCAATACTTAGAAGGAACAGGTGGTAATGGGGACTACGAAAAAACGGAAGAAACGATTAATAACGAGATTAATCGCATTCGTAAAGAAATTGTGGAAAGCCCCTATAAGGTTCGCGACCTTGGGATCCAAGTAATGGTTGAACCGCCAGATCCGCAAAATGTCAACACATTTCCTGAAGAGCGCCGACAGGACATTCAAGATCTACTGTCAACAATTGTGAAAACTTCCATTGATAAAGATGCTGGAACCGATCTTTCAGATGATGAAATTGCAAATAAGATTATGGTATCTGTACAACCATTTAATGGAAAAGTTGATATGGAAGAGACGATTGGAAGTAAAATTCCATGGTGGGTTTACGTGGCCGGAGGATTGTTGTTAGTTATTATTGCAATCTTACTTGTATTTTTACTAAGATCACGCAAGAAAGAGGAAGAAATATATGAGGAAGATGAATGGTTAGAGGAATCGACAACGGAACAAGTTGAAATACCGGATATTCAAGAGGAAACAGTATCTGAGGCTTCATTGAGAAGAAAACAATTAGAAAAATTAGCTAAGGAAAAACCTGATGAATTTGCAAAGCTTTTGCGAACATGGCTGGCTGAGGATTAGGAGGGTTATAGATTGTCTAAAAAAGGTTTGTCAGGCAAACAGAAAGCAGCAATACTCCTAATTTCTTTGGGACCTGATGTTGCTTCATCGGTATATAAACATTTATCTGAAGAAGAAATTGAGAAACTTACCTTGGAAATATCGAATGTACGAAAAGTTGAATCAGAGGCGAAAGAGGATGTTCTAGACGAATTCCATCAAATTGCCATCGCGCAAGATTATATATCTCAAGGTGGGATCGGGTACGCCAAAACGGTTTTAGAGAAAGCTTTAGGGGAGGAACAGGCTCTTGCTATCATCAATCGGCTGACTTCCTCATTACAGGTGCGACCATTTGATTTTGCTCGCAAAGCAGATGCTGCTCAAATATTAAATTTTATTCAAAATGAGCATCCGCAAACAATTGCCTTAATCTTATCTTATTTAGATCCAGAAAAAGCGGGACAAATTCTCTCTGAACTTCCACAGAATGTACAGATGGACATCGCAAAACGTATTGCTGTTATGGATCGAACCTCGCCAGAAGTGATAAGCGAGGTAGAGTCGATACTCGAAAGAAAGCTGTCAACAACGGTCACACAGGATTACACACAAACTGGTGGAATTGAGGCTGTTGTGGATGTGTTAAATGGTGTAGATCGTTCAACCGAAAAAACGATCTTAGATGCTTTGTCCATTGAAGATCCTGAATTAGCAGAGGAAATTAAAAAACGGATGTTTGTATTTGAAGATATCGTGACACTTGATAATCGCTCCATTCAACGAGTGATCCGTGAATGCGATAATGAAGATTTATTATTGGCATTAAAGATTTCTAGTGAAGAAGTGAAGGAAATTATCTATCGGAATATGTCTACTAGAATGGTTGAAACTATTAAGGAAGAAATGGAATTTATGGGGCCAGTAAGATTGCGTGATGTAGAAGAATCACAATCGAAAATTGTTGGGATTATTCGTAGATTAGAGGATGCTGGTGAAATAATCGTCGCTCGTGGTGGAGGAGATGATATTATTGTCTAGGCTTTTTAAAAGTCAAATCAATAGAAACCAACAAGAAAATCCTAGAATGATTCAAATTAAACAAATACAACTGGATCAAAAAGATCACACTCCCTCAATGGACAGGCAGTATCTTGATCAAGAAGAACAACGTATTATGACTGAGACTAAACAGAAAGCAAAAAACTTGATTCACCAAGCCGAGGAACAAGCGAAGATATTATTAGATGATATAAAGCAACAGCAAAATCATTGGGAGCAGGAGAAGGACAAACGAATTCAGCAAGCATATGATGAAGGCTTTCAAATTGGAATAAATGAAGGCAGGCAACAAGGGTTTGATGAGTATAAATTAAAGATTGAACAGGCAAAACATATTATTGACCTTTCAAAAGAGGAGTATGAAAAGTATATCCATAGTTCTGAGGTCGTTATTTTGGAATTAGCCATTGCTTCTGCTGAAAGGATTATCCGCAGTACCCTTGAGGGAGAACCCGAACGTTTTATTCCACTTGTTCAAACCGCGTTAAAAGAGGTTCGGAATAGTAAAGAAATTCAAATTCATGTCCATCCGTCACAATATGAATTACTATTATCTGAAAAACAAGAACTTGAAACGATTTTTCCAAAAGATGTGGAATGCTTTATTTATCCAAATGTAGATCTAGAGGAATACGCTTGTCAAATTGAGTCAGAACACGGAAGAATTGATGCAAACATTTCAAATCAATTAGTGGAATTGAAAGAAAAACTATTAGAAATCTTGACAGGTGAAGAGTCATGATGGCGAAAGATTTATTGTCAATTGTCCAAACGATCAATACGTATAAGCGCTATGGAAAAGTTAGTAAAGTTGTAGGTCTGATGATTGAATCACAAGGTCCAGAAAGTTCCATTGGGGATGTATGTTATATCCATATAGGGACTGGCACGGCGAAAAGAAAAATAATGGCTGAAGTAGTTGGCTTTAAAGAACAACATATTATTTTAATGCCTTATACGGATATTCGCGAGATTGCACCAGGTAGTTTAGTGGAAGCTTCTGCGAAACCTTTACAAATAAAAGTTGGTCCTGAGTTAATTGGTAGAGTTGTAGATTCTTTAGGAAGACCAATGGATGGGTTGGGGATTCCTAAGGGCATGACGACAACAAATACAGACAAATCACCGCCTAACCCTTTAAGTAGGCCGCCTATTTCTGAGCAGTTAGAGGTAGGGGTTCGCTCAATCGATAGCTTATTGACTGTTGGAAAAGGACAAAGACTTGGAATCTTTGCTGGTAGTGGTGTTGGGAAAAGTACTTTGCTTGGCATGATTGCCCGGAATACAAAGGCAGATATTAATGTCATAGCTTTAATTGGTGAGCGTGGTAGAGAAGTTAGGGAATTCATCGAAAGGGATTTGGGGCCGGAAGGATTGAGAAAATCGATTATTGTAGCGGCTACTTCTGATATGCCCGCTTTAATGAGAATAAAAGGGGCCTTCACGGCGACCGCGATCGCAGAATATTTTCGTGATAAGGGTCAGGATGTAATGTTCATGATGGATTCCGTCACTCGGGTAGCGATGGGGCAACGGGAGGTTGGACTGGCAGTAGGTGAGCCCCCTGCAACTAAAGGATACACGCCTTCTGTATTTTCTATCCTACCGCAATTATTAGAGCGGACAGGTACGAATGAATATGGCTCAATCACCGCTTTTTATACAGTATTAGTTGATGGTGATGACATGAATGAACCGATAGCTGATGCTGTCAGGGGGATTTTAGACGGGCATATTGTTCTTGATCGGGCGCTTGCTAACAAAGGTCAATTTCCCGCAATTAATATTTTGAAGAGCGTAAGTAGGCTCATGAATGAACTCGTTTCTAAAAATCACCAAAGTAGCGCGGAAAAATTACGTGAAATGCTTAGCACTTATTTAAATTCTGAAGATCTTATTAATATAGGTGCCTATAAACGGGGTTCCTCAAAAGAAATTGATCAAGCGATTGACTTTTATCCACATATTTTGTCTTTTTTAAAACAGAAGACGGATGAGAAAATTTCAATCGATCAAAGCATTGATGAGCTGATCCAATTAGTAGGAACAGGTGATAAAAATTGAGCTTTCAATATAAATTTCAAAAAATCTTAAGCTTAAAAGAGAGAGAGAAAGAAGAATCTTTACATATTTATCAAGAATCTGTAAGAAAGTTCACGATAGCAGCGGAGCATCTTTATGATTTGCTGAAGAAAAAAGAGGATCTTGAACGATTTCAATCGGAAGAATTAGCAAATGGTCTATCAGTTGACAAAATAAGACATTACCAATACTTTGTTTCAAATTTGGAAAAATCGATTGAACATGCTCAAGGAATTGTGATCCATGCACGTAATACAATGAACTGGCATGAAGAAAAATTGAAGGAAAGCAATATCGAAGTAAAAAAGTACGAAAAATTAAAAGAGAAAAGTTATCAAGCCTATATGGAAGTACTTCATAAAACGGAAAATTTAAACCTCGATGAATTTTCTTCAAGGCAGTACTTTTTTCGAGGAGGAAGTTAGGTGAGAAAGTGGGAAAGGCCTTGAAAAAACAGAAGGATCGAAAAGAAACCACCTTTTTTCAACGCTTTATTTATTGGGGATTCATTCCGCTTTTGATTGTACTATTTTTAGGGCTTCTAATCGCTTCTTTTGCAGGTGTGAATGTTTTCCAACAGGCAAAGGAACTTGCAGGAAAAATCCCCTTTATTTCAAATGTAGCCGTTCAAGAAGATAATGAAAATATAAGTGAATATAAAGAAAAAATGATCCAATTGGATGCTGAAATTCAAAATAAAAATGCGGAAATCGAACAACTAAAGAAAAAAATAGAGGATAAAGACGCTGAGCAAGAACGTTATAAAGTAGAAAAAAAGAGATTAGAAGAGACAATAGATGAATTAAAGGAACAGCAAGAGCAAAATAAACGGGAGTTCAAGGATATTGTTTCAACCTATGCATCTATGTCACCAAAGAAAGCTGCTCCGATTGTGTTAGAGATGAATGATGATGAGGCAGTGAAAATCCTTACCAATTTGCCAACTGAATCACTAGCGAAAATTTTAGAAAATATGCCGGCCGATAAAGCGGCCAAGTATACAGAGAAATTATCTATAAATGCTAACTAAGTGGAAGGGCAGGTGAGATATTTGAAGATTAATATGGTTGATATGAGCCCGGGAATGCTAGTCACTTCTCCATTTGAAACTGAACCAACTTCAGATTTTACAATGCTTCTGGGCAGTTTATTGAAAGAAAATCAAGCGGCACTGGAAGAAATCTCTCTCGTGCAAACGGAGGAAACACATTCACCTATTGAAAAATTACTGGAATGGCTGACTGAAGAAGATACTAATTTGGAATTACTGAGTGATGAAGCAATAACCCATGATCCCGATTTGAACTTTATTATGATGAACCATTTTCCCGATTGGGAACCGTCTTTCTCGGAAATTGCTAGTTGGTTACAAGAGAAAATAGATTTTCAACCTTCCGAAAATCAACAAAATAATGTTTTGGTAATGAGTAAACAAATTTTTCAAGCTTTACATGATTTGAAGCCAACGGATTGGTTAGGGTTTCCGCAAGAATCAATATTTACTTTGATCAAAATGGAAAAAAGTCTACAATCA
Organism: Lederbergia ruris; assembly: GCF_018332955.1. Lineage (NCBI taxonomy): Bacteria > Bacillati > Bacillota > Bacilli > Caryophanales > Bacillaceae > Lederbergia > Lederbergia ruris. The sequence goes on along the minus strand of NZ_BORB01000015.1, from coordinate 90,537 downwards.
TTAGCAAAACAAATTCCTCTCCCGGCAGAAGAGATGGGTCAGCTGATCGAGTTGGAAGAGTTAACGCAATTGTTAAAAGAAAAAATTCATTCAGTGTCAAAGTTGGAGTTATTAAAAGAAGCTGTCCCGAAAGCTTTTACTAAGATGAACGAGCCAATTGAGCAATCACCGCTTTTAACTAGGCAAGGCATTCATTTTACTAAGAATCAAATCGAAATGGCCAATACAACCGAACAGGATTTGGATTTTCCACTGCCTCAGGAACTAGCGGGAGGTCAGGATCGCTTAGTTCGCATAGCGACAGATCAATTAAATTTGCAAAAGCCGCTTGAGCAACAGCCAGCTTTCCGAAATTTTGTGCGAGAGTTATCCAATCTTATAGGACGATCGACCTTCAGTCAAACGACACATACAGCTAGACTTACGATCAGGCTTTATCCAGAAGAATTAGGATCATTAAGAGTTGAATTACTGCAAAAAGATGGAGTCATGACGGCGAAGTTCTTAGCTTCTTCTTCGACTGCAAAGGAAATGTTAGATGTTCAGATGCAAAGTTTAAGACAGGCCTTTTCACAACAGAATATTCAGGTTGACCGCATTGAAGTCTCTTATGGCGATGCCAGTCAATTGAAGTATACGAATCAACATGGTCAACATGAGCAAGGTCAAGAAAATCGACAAGCGTTCCAAGAGAAACATAAACAACCAGATGATGAATCGAACTTTCAGGAAACAATGAATCACATTCTATTTGAAAAGGAGGTGTAAAGAGAAATTGACAACCTCACTAGATCCTACTTTATTTTATTCATCCGTGCAGAATAGAGAAGTAAAAACAGAAAACGATCGCTTGGGAAAAGATGACTTTTTAAAGTTGTTAATGGCTCAATTACAGAATCAAGATCCGATGAATCCAATGGAAGATAATGAATTTATCTCACAGATGGCAACATTTTCTTCGCTTGAACAAATGACAAATATGAATAACTCCATCGAAAAGCTTGTACAATTAGAAATCCAATCAAGCTTAATCGATTATAGTCATTTTGTTGGGAAAGAGGTAACTTGGCACAATGTGACGGATGAAGATGAAGCAATCGTAACAGAAGGAAAAGGAATCGTGGCATCTGTTCAGTTTGTGGGAGACAGTGTTAAATTCATTTTGGAGGATGGTACAGAGTTATTTCCGGCAAACATTTCTCAAGTCAATCAACCATCCTTAGAATCACCATTCGTTCAAGCAAGTCATTTGATTGGAAAGACGATTACATGGGAAGAAGAGGGGATTGAGTTTGAAGATATTGTTCAATCAATTACACAAAAAAAGGGTCAACTATTACTTCAAATGAAAGATGGCCAGGAAGTGAAATTGAATCAACTAACTAAAATCCAAGATTAATAGAATTCTAGTAGGAATAAATGAGAAAGCTAGCATGCCGCTGATTGATTGAAGTGGCATAATATGAAAGGGGTAAATGAATTATGATCCGTTCAATGTATTCAGGTATTAGCGGGATGAAGAACTTTCAAACAAAATTAGATGTGATTGGAAATAATATTGCAAATGTGAATACATATGGGTTTAAAAAAGGCCGTGTCACCTTTAAAGATATGGTCAGTCAAACAGTGTCAGGCGCAAGTGGACCAGCACAAGATAAAGGGGGAAAAAACCCCGTACAGGTTGGATTAGGATCCCAGCTTGCTGCGATTGATACAATTGATACACAAGGTTCCATGCAATCGACTGACCGAGTACTTGACCTCGGTATCCAAGGGGATGGATATTTTGTCGTAGCAGAGGGAACGCCTGCTGGTGATACTTTCTTCCCGACATCCACCTATTATACAAGAGCTGGAAACTTATACTTAAATACGGATGGCTACCTTGTTACAGGCGCGGGACATTATGTGATGGCCTTAAATGCAGAAAGTGGCAACTTAGAGCCTGTTCAAATGAACGGCGGGAATGTGGATGAGGTTCAAAGTCTAAGTATTTCCGAAGACGGAAAGATTAGTTTTATTAAGAAGACCGGTATGACAACTGCTGAAAAAGCCCAAGAAATTGCTGGAAAAGTAGCAGCAGCGGCCAAAAATATAGTAGAAAATCCTACATCACAGAAATACGTTGATTTACTAAACAAACTTACGAATGAATTAGATGAGTTAACAATCCAAGCTGAAAAGGAAGCAAGTCTCTTAGAAATCGAGGCGGCAGCCTTACAAACAGAAGCAAACGAATCTGGAGATGCTAAAGCTATAAACGCTGCAGTTGAAGCTGTACAAAAGGCTCAAGCAGCCGTTCAAAGTGCGCAAAATGCTAAAAATAGTTATACGAATTTACGTCAAGCAGTAGACCAAGTTTACAATGCCTATCAAACGTATAAAGGAGATCCTTCTCAAGCAAATGAAGACGCGATTGTCAATGCAGCTAAAACAGCCTTAACAAATGGTAACGATATGTCATCCCTTACTGGCATTACCGCTGATGATGTTACTGCGACAATGGATGCCATTGAATACATTCAGGCGGATAAATTAGGACTTGAAAAAGAGGGTGAGTTATACACTACTCACGCCTCTATCGCTCTCGCCCGCTTTGCAAATCCGGGCGGCTTGGAAAAGGTAGGAGAAAATTTATACGTTAGCTCAGCTAATACTGGAGAAGCGACCTATTTGGCTCCTGCTGATGTTGGTGCTGGAAAATTGGTATCTGGATCATTAGAAATGTCTAATGTGGACCTTTCGGAAGAATTTACGGAAATGATTGTCGCGCAACGCGGCTTTCAAGCAAATACAAGAATTATTACAACTTCTGATGAGATTTTACAGGAACTTGTTAATTTAAAACGTTAATACAAGGAGGATAGGGGCTAGACTTATTAGCTAGCCCGGCCAACAAGTGATTGAGATCACCAAACTAAATGGCAAAAAGTTTCATTTAAATGCCCTTTATATTGAGAAGGTTGAAGCATTTCCGGATACAACGATTACTTTAACAAATAATCAAAAGTATATTGTTGTTGAATCGGAGGACCAGGTAAAAGAAAAAATAATTGATTTTTACCAATCTATCCATTTAATGGGCCAACCAGGATGGAAGGATGAAAAAAATGAATAAAAAACTAGTATCAACCATGATTGTGCTATTAACGGCCATTTTATTGCTTGCTGTTTTAGCTCTCATCATCATTATGAAAATGGACGATAAAGATACGAACAAAGAGCCAAACATTGATGAAATATTAAAGGTTTCTGTAGATGTACCGGAAATAACGACAAATTTAGCTAGTGGAAAATATATTAAGTTATCATTAAAGGTCCAGACAGATAGTAAGAAGGCTAAAGATGAGTTTATCAAAAGAGATTTTCAAATCCAAAATCTGTTAATTGATGAACTTTCTGAAATGGAAGAATCAGACTTAGAAGGTAAGAAGGAAAAACAGGAATTTAGTGAAGCACTTAAAGACCAAATGAATGATTTAATGCAGCAAGGGAAAGTAGAAAAAGTGTACATCACCTCCTACATTATTTCTTAATAGGAAGCGCAAGCGGCTCAAAAGAAATTTCTATATCGAAACGGAGGTGTCGTGATGTCTGATGAAATATTATCGCAAGGTGAAATAGATGCTCTACTATCGGCTATTTCCACCGGGGAAATGACTGCTGATGATTTTAAAAAAGAAGAAGAAAAACATCGGGTAAAGAATTATGATTTTAAACGTGCATTGCGATTTTCGAAAGACCAAGTTAGAAGTGTGACAAGAATCTACGAAAACTTTGCTCGTTTACTAACAACCTATTTTTCAGCTCAACTTCGAACGTATGTTGATATTTCGGTTGCATCAGCGGACCAAATACCTTACGAAGAATATATTCGATCGGTTCCCAATATGACTGTCATGAATGTCATTGAGATTCCTCCTTTAGACGGTAGGATGATTATGGAAATTCACCCAGTGATTGCTTATTCCATGATTGATCGTGTGTTAGGTGGAAAAGGGAATGGCTTTAATAAGATTGATAATCTTACTGAGATTGAAATGAAGCTAATGACTAATTTATTTGAACGATCATTAGATCAACTACAAGAAGCTTGGTCAGGTATGGTGGAGATAGAGCCCTTATTATCAGATGTTGAAGTAAATCCACAGTTTTTGCAAGTTGTCTCCCCGAATGAAACGGTTGTTGTCATTTCTATGAATGCGAATGTTGGAGAAACAAGTGGAATGATTAATATTTGTATTCCGCATGTTATGCTTGAACCCATTATTCCGAAACTCTCTGCTCATTATTGGATGGCAAGTGAAAAGAAAGTAACGAAACCGGAAGAAGCATTATTACTTGAACAAAAGGTGAAAGATTCTATTATATCTGTTGCTGCAGAACTTGGATCAGCAACCATCACGATTGAAGATTTTCTCTCAATAGACCGTGGTGATGTCATTGAGCTAAATAATAGAATTGATGCCCCCCTTCTAATCAAAACGGGAGGGAAACCGAAATTTATCGGTCAACCTGGAAAAAGAAATAAAAAAATTGCCATCCAAATCTTAGATACAATAAAGGAGGGAGACCAAGAATATGAATGGTGATATGCTTTCTCAGGAAGAGATTGATGCCCTATTACGTGGTGAATCAACTCCTGAAGAAACAACAAAAACAGAAGAAGTGGTACATTCCGTGGAAGATTATTTAGATGAAATACAGAGGGACGCCATTGGTGAATTAGGAAATATTTCGTTTGGAAGTTCAGCTACGGCATTATCCGCATTACTTAATCAAAAGGTGGAAATTACAACTCCATTCGTATCAATCATTGATAATGCTAGATTAGAAGAAGAATTTCCCCATCCCTATGCTGCGATTCGGGTTAAATATACAGAAGGATTTTCAGGTGTCAATATTTTGGTCATAAAGCAAAGTGATGCAACAATCATTGCTGACTTAATGCTTGGGGGAGATGGAACAAATCCGGCTGAAGAAATGGATGAAATTCATTTAAGTGCCATTCAGGAAGCAATGAATCAAATGATGGGTTCAGCGGCCACCTCTATGTCATCTATTTTTAATAAGCGTGTAGATATTTCTCCTCCTACAGTAGATTTAATGAATATTTCTGAAGGAGAAGGAACCGCCAATATCCCTCAGCATAATTTACTAGTAAAAGTAGCTTTTCAATTAAAAATTGGTACATTAATCGATTCAGAAATTATGCAAGTTTTACCGATTGAATTTGCTCGCAATCTTGTAAATGATCTTTTAGTTGAGGATGAGGAAGCAGATCAACACCAGCAAAATGTTGAGCCTCCATTGGGTACAAATAAAACAGAGGTTGTTGAAAATATTGTTGTTGACCCAAGCGCTAGTAAAGAAACACTAGAGACAAAAGAGTCTTTATATGCAAATAACACGCATTCACAGCCTAATGTCCAACCAGCTAAATTTGCAGATTTTGATGAAGTGGAAACACCTAGTTATGAAACGAAAAATCTTGACATGCTCTTAGACATACCGCTTCAAGTTACGGTAGAGCTCGGGAGAACAAATCGCTCGGTGAAAGAAATTCTCGAATTAGGAGCCGGTTCAGTGCTTGAATTGGATAAGCTTGCAGGAGAACCTGTTGATATTTTAGTAAACAGTCGCCTCATTGCCAAAGGAGAAGTGGTTGTGATAGATGAAAACTTTGGTGTACGCGTAACGGATATTGTCAGTAAATCAGATCGATTAAAGAAACTGAATTAATCATTTGGAGGGGAAAAACATGGGAAAAAGAATTTTAATTGTAGATGATGCAGCTTTTATGCGCATGATGATTAAAGATATTTTAGTAAAAAACGGATTTGAGGTTGTTGGAGAGGCTGCTGATGGGCAACAAGCGATTGAGAAGTACAATGAGTTGAAACCCGACCTTGTAACCATGGATATTACGATGCCTGAAGTGGATGGAGTAACAGCTTTGAAGCAGATAAAGGCAGCAGATCCTGCAGCAAAAATTATTATGTGTTCAGCAATGGGACAGCAGGCCATGGTGATTGATGCGATTCAGGCGGGGGCGAAAGATTTTATAGTTAAACCGTTCCAAGCCGATCGTGTGATTGAAGCCATTCAAAAAACGTTGGGATAAATGAAAATGAAAAGAAATAAAAAGTGGCTATTGATCTTTTTAGTTATTATTTTTATAGGGAATATATGTGTCAATAGTCATGCCGCCGCATCGTTTGATGGGAGTGTTGCGGATTGTTTTGGCGAAAATAAGGATGAATGCCAACAAGAAAGTACGTCAAATGAGACAGACACAAAAATCAATGAAAATCAAACAACAGAAAAAGTAGGGATCAATTTTCTAGATGTATTAAAAATGTTGGCATCCCTCGTTTTCGTCTTGGCAATCTTGTATTTCCTATTGAAATTTATTCAAAAGAGAAGCCAATCTTATCACCAAAATAAAATTATCCAAAATATCGGGGGAACCGCACTAGGTGGAAACCGCTCTGTTCAGCTTGTTAAAGTGGGGAAGCGAATCTTAATCCTGGGTGTTGGAGAGGATATCCAGTTATTGCAGGAAATTACAGACGAGAAGGAAATGAATGAGTTCCTTCACCAGCATAATGAACAGCTTGAGCAAAAGTTAGAGCCTGCTGATTTAATCACGAAGGTATTCGGAAAAAAATCTATTACACAGAAGTCTAAGCGGGATGTGAAAACTCAGTTTTCATTTCAGCAACAATTAAAAAATGAGTTGAATTTGGTAAGGAAAGAGCGCCAGAAGGCAATGGAACAGATTGAAAGGAAGGATTCTCAAGATGAATGAATTTATGGAGTTTTTTAATAGTAGTTCATCTGATACCGTCTCGACTTCCGTTAAGCTATTTCTTTTGCTTACAGTTTTATCTATTGCCCCTGCGATCCTTATCTTGATGACGTCTTTTACGAGAATCATTATCGTTTTATCTTTTGTAAGAACTTCCCTTGCAACACAGCAAATGCCGCCTAACCAAGTTTTAGTAGGACTTGCCTTATTTTTAACGTTTTTTGTGATGGCACCTACGTTACACGAGGTCAATGACCAGGCCTTAACACCTTTATTTAATGATGAAATTAATTTAGAGGAAGCTTATGAACGTGCAGCTGTACCTTTTAAGGAATTTATGAGTAAGCACACGAGACAGAAAGATTTGGAACTGTTTCTAAACTACTCTCAAGCCGATCGACCTGAAACAATTGAAGATATTCCCTTAACCGCCATGGTACCAGCATTTGCGCTTAGCGAAATGAAAACCGCTTTTCAAATTGGATTTATGATTTTTATTCCATTTTTAGTGATTGATATGGTCGTGGCGAGTATTTTAATGTCAATGGGGATGATGATGCTTCCACCTGTTATGATTTCACTGCCTTTTAAAATATTATTGTTTGTGTTAGTGGATGGTTGGTATTTAGTCGTTCAGTCCTTATTACAAAGTTTTGGCTAAATTGGCTAAATCATTTATAACAGAATAACAAATTTAAAATATTTGGAGTGATCATAATGAGCGCAGAAGCAGTCATTGCCTTAGCAAAAAATGGAGTATATACGATTTTGATTGTAGCCGGTCCATTGTTATTGATTGCACTAGCTGTAGGACTAGCGGTCAGTATATTTCAAGCAACCACGCAAATTCAAGAGCAGACACTAGCTTTTATTCCTAAAATCATTGCCGTTTTAGTAGGAGTGGTTGTTTTAGGACCATGGATGATAAGTAAATTATTATCTTATACAGCAGATATTTTTCAGAACTTAACTAGATTTATAGGATGATACAATGGATACATTAATCCCACAATTTTCAATCGTATTGCTTGTTTTTATGAGAGTATCAGCTTTTTTTGTGTCCGTTCCGTTGTTTTCATATAGAACCATTCCTACAATCTTTAAAATAGGATTTTCATTTATTTTGGCTGTGTTGGTCTACTATACATTAGATGTTTCACCAATACCAATTGATGGTACGTACTTATTATTAATTTTAAAGGAAGCTGTTATTGGTCTATTATTAGGCTTTATTGCTTATATGATGCTATCGGCTATTCAAATTGCTGGGGGATTTATTGACTTTCAGATGGGTTTTGCGATTGCAAATGTCATTGATCCACAAACAGGGGCGCAAAGTCCTTTAATGGGTCAATATTTATATACGTTCTCTTTACTTTTTCTATTAGCCGTAAATGGGCATCATTTAATCATAGATGGTATTTTTAATAGCTATCATTTTATTCCTATCGATCAATTTGTTATGGCATTTGGAGAAGAAGGTTTTATTTTATACGTTGTGAAATCTTTTGGACTTATGTTTATGATTGCTTTTCAAATGGCGATTCCCATTGTTGCGTCTTTATTTTTAGTTGATGTGGCACTCGGAATTGTGGCAAGAACGGTGCCACAATTAAATATATTTGTTGTGGGTTTCCCGATTAAAATAGCTGTAAGTTTTATTGTGATCTTTATCGTCATGGCGTTATTATTCGTCACCGTACAAAATCTTTTTGAGGAAATGCTCGTTGTGCTAAGAGATATGATGAGTTATATGGGGGGCACTGGTTGATGCAGCTTAAATTGGATCTTCAATTCTTTGCCGGTGAAAAAACGGAAAAAGCAACACCGAAAAAACGGCTAGATACGAGAAAAAAGGGTCAAACAGCCAAAAGCCAGGATGTCAATACAGCGATTGGTTTGTTAGCTGTATTTATGTTTTTGCAATTCTATTCAACGAATATGGGAAAAATTGCACTCCAGACCTTCCGCCATTCCTTTAATGAATTCATGCTGATGGATTTAACGGAAGAAAATATACAACCTATCATGTTGTCTGTATTAAAAGAAGTAGCCTTTTTGTTAGGCCCCGTTTTTCTAATTGCTTTAGTTGCGGGGGTTGCTTCTAATTTATTACAAGTTGGTTTTATGTTTTCGACTGAATCCATTCAGCCAAAGCTAGAAAAATTAGATCCTATTAAAGGATTTAAACGGATTTTCTCTATCAGGGCGATCGTTGAACTATTAAAATCAATTTTAAAAATCGGCTTTGTTGGCGGGGTAACTTTTTTTGTACTATATCTTCATATTGAAGATGTATTACACCTATCTCAACAGTCGGTCGGGGCTGCTTTAAAAACAGTTGGTAAGTTAACAATTCAAATGGGGCTGGCAGCTTCTATCTCACTGTTGGTACTTTCCATTTTTGATTGGTTATATCAGAAATATGACTTTGAGAAAAATATTAGGATGTCCAAGCAGGACATAAAAGATGAATTTAAAAATTCTGAAGGTGACCCACTGATTAAATCAAAAATAAAGCAAAAACAACGAGAAATGGCAATGTCACGTATGATGCAAGAAGTACCGAAGGCAGATGTCATTATTACAAACCCAACCCATTATGCCATCGCCTTAAAGTATGATGAAAAGGAAGCAGATGCTCCAGTGGTTTTAGCAAAAGGCGTTGATTTTTTAGCGCAAAAAATTAAATTAATCGCAAAAGAAAATAATATCGTCATGGTCGAGAATCGGCCATTAGCCCGCTCATTATACGATCAACTTGATATTGGTGATAAAATACCGGATGAATTTTTTAAAGCAGTTGCGGAAGTTTTAGCTTATGTATATAGAATTCAAAACAAGATTTAGGCCCACACGATGTAGTTAGAACGGCGTTGCGCCAGGACGGCGTGATTTTAGCCGTTCAACCTTATTAACCAAGTTTGTACGTCGCTGAACGGGCGCTTACGCTTTTCATTATAGGGAGAGAGAAATGTTATGAAGTTTAAGGATATAGCTGTATTATCTAGTGTGATTTTAATTGTTGCCATGTTGATTATTCCATTTCCACCATGGTTATTAAGTTTATTGATTATCACAAATATTTCTCTTGCACTCCTAGTATTACTTACTTCGATGAATATGAACGAAGCTTTACAATTCTCGATATTCCCTTCGCTGTTATTATTACTTACTTTGTTTCGATTAGGCCTTAATGTTTCGACAACTAGGTCAATATTGTCAAAAGGGGATGCCGGCGGGGTCGTTGAAACATTTGGAACCTTTGTAACGGGGGGGAATATCCTTGTAGGGCTTGTTGTTTTTTCCATTTTAATTGTGATTCAATTTATTGTCATTACAAAAGGGGCAGAAAGAGTTTCGGAAGTTGCTGCGAGATTTACCCTTGATGCCATGCCAGGAAAACAAATGAGTATTGATGCTGACCTGAATGCTGGAGTGATTTCGGAACATGAGGCACGAGATCGTAGGGAAAAAGTCGCGAGAGAGTCTGACTTTTACGGAGCAATGGATGGGGCAAGTAAATTTGTTAAAGGAGATGCCATTGCAGGGATTATTATTGTCCTCATTAACCTAGTGTTTGGAATTATTATCGGGATGGTTCAACAAGGTTTACCGATTGGAGAAGCAGCTGTAAAGTATTCAATGCTCACAGTAGGGGATGGAATTGTTAGCCAAATCCCAGCATTACTTATTTCCACTGCAACAGGTATTGTTGTAACAAGGGCTGCATCTGAAGGGAATTTGGGCAGTGATATTATTAAGCAGCTTTTCTCTGATTCCAAGATGTTGTATGTAGCTGCGGCAACGATTTTCTTATTAGGATTGTTTACAACCATCAATAATATACTAACGATCCCAATTGCAGCTACTTTAGCCATTGGCGGTATGATGATCTCTCGCACACCTGCCATTTCTGATTCGGATTTAATCGATCAGCAGGCAGAAGAGGCAGAAGCAGAGGATTTGAAGAGTCCTGAGAGTGTAGTGAATTTACTTCATGTCGATGCCATTGAGTTTGAATTTGGTTATGGATTAATCCCACTTGCTGATGTGAATCAGGGGGGAGACTTGCTTGATCGGGTTGTGATGATTCGAAGGCAGCTCGCTTTAGAGTTGGGAATCGTCATTCCTGTTGTACGGATCCGAGATAATATTCAATTAGAACCAAACGCCTACAGAATTAAGATCAAAGGAAATGAAATGGCAAAAGGGGAACTATTACTAGATCATTACCTAGCTATGAGTCCAGGTGGTGAGGATACACTTGAAGGAATCGATACGATTGAACCATCTTTTGGATTACCGGCTAAATGGATAACAGAAGAAGTAAAGGAGCAAGCTGAAATATTGGGTTATACTGTGGTCGACCCACCATCAGTCGTATCCACACATATTACTGAAGTGCTAAAAGCAAACGCGTATGAATTATTAGGTAGACAAGAAACAAAACAGTTAATCGACCATTTACAAGAAACGTATCCGATCCTTGTGGAAGAAGTGACACCTAATCCTTTGACTATTGGGGAGGTACAAAAGGTATTGGCTAAACTTTTAAAAGAAAATGTTTCTATTCGTAATATGACGATTATCTTTGAGGCTTTAGCTGACTACGCTAAAATGACATCTGATCCTGACCTTTTAGCAGAATACGTTCGGCAGGCATTAGCTAGACAAATTACGAAGCAATATGTAAATGAAAATGAAACATTAAATGTGATTACCGTTTCGGGTAAGGTTGAAAAATTAATAGCGGACAGTGTCCAGCAGACAGAGCATGGCAGTTATTTATCAATGGATCCAACTGATTCTCAGGCCATTCTTGAATCAACAGCGAATCAAATTGAACAGCAATCATTGAGACAACAAACGCCAATTCTACTTTGTTCACCAGCGGTTAGAATGTATTATCGTCAATTAACTGAGAGATATTTCCCTAATGTTCCTGTCTTATCATATAACGAACTTGAGGCGGATGTAGAAGTTCAAAGTAGTGGGATGGTGAACATCGAATGAATATGAAAAAAATAACGGCCGCGTCAATGCCTGAAGTCATGAAAAAGGTGAAGCTGGAATTAGGCGATCATGCAGTGATCTTAAATTCCAAAGTCGTGTATAAGGGTGGCTTCATGGGGCTATTTCGCAAAAAGATGATTGAGGTTGTGGCAGCTATTGATGACAAACCTCTTCCAGTCGCCTCTACTAGAAAAAATAGAGAGAGGAGAACAAAAGAGTCTAGTCAGTCTCCTGTTCAACCCAAACAAAACGCTGAACAGCAACTTGTTAGAAAGGAACTCGCCGATTTAAAAATAGAACTGTCGCATTTAAAACAAGCTAGTTCCGTAATGATGAATCATTATCCGGAAGAAATCCAATTATGTTTATCGAAATTACAAGCAATTGACTTGGAAAATAAACATATAAAGAACCTAGGAGATCGTTTGTTAGAAAAATGGAGAACAAACCAGCAACAACCAACTGAATCTGATATTGAAGATTGGTGCCTTCAAGAAATTTTAAAAGAATTGAAGGAGATCTCATTCGAGGGTATTCCTGAACATGCGAAAATGATTAATTTTGTTGGTCCGACGGGAGTAGGCAAAACAACTACGATTGCGAAACTGGCGGCCAATGCGGTTCTTAAAGAAAAAAAGAAGGTTGCCTTTATTACGCTAGATACGTATAGAATTGCCGCCATTGAACAACTAAAAACATACGCAGAACTTCTACAAATTCCTTTAGAAGTAATCTATGAGGAAAAGAATTTCAAAACGGCAATTGAGAAGTTTTCAGACTATGACTTGGTTTTTATCGATACTGCGGGACGAAATTATCGTGAAAAACGATATATTGAAGAGTTAAAGAAAATGTTTGGAGATGAAAAAAATATTTTCACATATCTTGTTTTATCCATATCGATGAAGGAGCAAGATATGCAAAAAATAGCAGATAATTTCCTGGATATGAAATTCAATCAATTTATTTTTACAAAAGCCGACGAAACAAATTCTTATGGGATTATGTACAATATGATCTGTCATTATCAGACAGGTGTTTCCTATATTACAACTGGACAAGATGTCCCCGATGACATAAGGAAAGCAACGCCAGAAATCATTGCTTATTACTTGGTTGGGAATGAAGAATAATGAATGATCAGGCTCAGGAATTAAGAAGAATGATCCAAAATAATAGCACTAGTCAAGCGAAGACGCTTGCTGTAGTGAGTGGGAAAGGTGGAGTAGGAAAATCCAATATCTCAATTAATATGGCGACTCAGCTAAATGAGCGCGGCTATAAAGTTCTTTTATTTGATTTAGATCTTGGAATGGGAAATGTCAACATTATACTTGGCCATTCCTCTGCTTACACCTTATCCGATTTTTTATATAAAGATTTGTCAATCGATAATATTATTTATCGAACATCAGCAGGTGTTTCTTATATTTCGGCTGGAAATGGATTGAATGAAGCAATTGAATTAAATGCATCGATGTTAAGCAAGCTATTGACAGGATTACATGCTATTCAACTGCAATATGACTATATTATTTTTGATATGGCAGCGGGAGCAAACTCAGCAACAATGAAAATTTTACTTGCTGCTGACGATATCTTTGTTATTTCAACTCCAGAACCAACTGCCATGACAGATGCCTATTCCATGATGAAGTTTATTTGCATGGAAGGGACCGAAAGTGAGTTTTTTCTTATTTGCAATAGGGCTGACAATGAAAGGCAAGGGAGGGAAACACTGGAAAGATTGCGGAAAACAACCCTAAAGTTTCTTCATAAGGAAGTGAGGCTATTAGGTGTTTTACCAGAAGATTCACATGTTCGAAAAGCAGTCATTAGTCAAACGGCTTTTTCTAGCAAATTTCCGAGGGCGTCTATATCCATTAAATTGGATCTACTTCTTGATCGTTACTTGAACGACCAAAACAAGCCGATGACCAAACAGCATATGCCAAGTTCATTTGTTGGTAAATTACGCAAATTTTTTTCTCAAAAAGATTAAAAGAGGATGTTCAAAAAGGTATTTGCACAAAAATATTGAGGAGAAATAAGAAATGCATTCAGAAGACCAATATCACACGATCGTCTGTATCGGGACATCCACTGGAGGACCAAGGGCGCTGCAAACTGTTTTATCAGGATTGCCGAGGCATTTGCAGGCTCCCATTGTCATTGTTCAGCATATGCCACCAAAATTCACAAAGTCTTTGGCCAATCGACTCAATTCTCTTTGCGAAATTCGTGTTAAGGAAGCGGAAGAGGGGGAGATTTTGCAAAAAGGGACTGCTTATATTGCACCAGGTGGGAAACATATGTCTCTTCTATCGCAAGGAAGAGAAGTAAAAGTGAGGATCGTGGAGACAGAGCCTGTCAATGGACATCGTCCATCGGTTGATGTGCTGTTTCAATCAGTAAGTCAATTAAAAGAATACAAAAAGATTGCTGTCATTATGACAGGAATGGGCTCAGATGGAAAGAAAGGGATCATAAACTTAAAAAAGAATGATCAAACAATCGTAATGGCTGAATCCAAAGATAGTTGCATCGTATACGGAATGCCTAGGGCAGCGATTGAAACGGGATTAGTCGATTCCGTTACCAAATTGGATGATATTGCAAATAATATTATGAAACAAATAGGATGAGGATGTGGGCGTATGGATGTGAATCATTACTTAGAAGTGTTTATTGATGAAAGCAAAGAGCATTTGCAGGTGTTAAACCAAAACCTTTTAACATTGGAGAAAAATCCTAAAGATTTAGAAGTCGTGAATGAGATATTCCGAGCTGCCCATACATTAAAAGGGATGTCAGCCACAATGGGCTATAATGATTTGGCCAATCTTACGCATATTATGGAAAATGTTCTTGATGGAATTCGCAATGAACAAATCAGTGTCACTTCCGTTTTACTAGATGTTGTTTTTCTTGCGGTCGATAATTTAGAAACCATGGTTGATTCTATTGAATCTGGTGGTGATGGGAAGAAAGATGTCACTGATGTGATTGCCAAATTGCAATTATTAGAAAAAGGCTTAGACCCAGATAAGGATGAAGCCCTTCAAGAGATAGCTGCTACGGTTGCCGACGAGAAAACTGCCGCTGATCATCAGCTTGAATATGATCAATACGAAAAAACGGTGATTGAGCAGTCACGCGAGCAGGGGCATGAGTGTTTTGAAATCAAAGTGAATTTAATGCCGGACTGCTTATTAAAAACGGCCCGCGTCTTCATGGTGTTTGAAGTATTGGAAAAGTCAGGGGATATCATTAAATCATTGCCGTCTGTTGAGCAACTAGAGGAAGAACAATTTGAGTCTCAATTCATAGCAACTTTAATTACGAAAGAGTCAGAAGCCGATCTTGTCAATAAGATTATGAAAATATCTGAGATTGAGTCTGTGCAAATTCAGGCTGTTGATTTAACACAGTTGAAGCGGGTAGAAGATACGTCAACAAACGAAGAAACAATATCTTCAGAGTCAGCTGAAAAAGACAAGTCATCAGCGGCTATGAGCAAAAAAGAGATAACAAATAAGAAACAATCAAAAACAGTTAGCAAGACGATAAGAGTTAATATTGATAGACTCGATATTTTGATGAATCTTTTTGAAGAACTTGTCATTGATAAAGGTAGACTGGAACAAATCTCTCAAGACATTAACCATCCGGATCTTCATGAAACGGTTGAAAGAATGTCGAGAATTTCTAGTGATTTACAAAACATTATTCTTAATATGCGCATGGTACCTGTTGAAACAGTTTTTAATCGTTTCCCTAGAATGGTTAGACAACTGGCAAAAGATTTAAATAAACAGTTGGAGTTACATATTAGTGGTGCTGAAACAGAATTGGATCGTACTGTTATTGATGAAATAGGAGATCCAATTGTCCATTTATTAAGAAATGCAAGTGACCATGGAATTGAAAGTCCAGAAGTCAGAAGGGCAAATGGAAAGTCAGAAACGGGAACAATTAATCTAAAAGCCTATCATAGTGGTAATCATGTTTTCATTGAAATCGATGACGATGGTGCGGGTATAAATAGACATAAGGTGATTGACAAAGCGGTATCGAAAGGCATTGTTTCGCAAAATGAGGCAGATTTAATGACAGATGAGGAAGCTTTCGAATTAATTATGGCCCCAGGCTTTTCTACTGCCGATACGATTTCAGATGTATCAGGTCGAGGAGTAGGCTTAGATGTTGTTAAGTCAACTATACAGTCATTAGGTGGGTCCATCTCTATTGCATCCTCTGAAGGAAAGGGCTCAAAATTCTCTATCCAATTACCATTAACACTATCGATTATTTCGGCTTTACTTGTCGAGGTAGGAGCGGAAAAGTATGCCATTCCACTTTCATCGATTATTGAAACAGCTATTATCAAAACATCTGATATTATGACTGCCCATAATCAACCTGTTATTGATTTTAGAGGAAGTGTCGTTCCGCTCGTTTCCTTACAAGACGTTTTCCATGTTGAGGAAGCAACTCAAAGTGACTCAGAATTTGTATCCATTGTTATAGTTCGTAAAGCCGAAAAAATGGCTGCTTTAGCTGTTGAATCTTTCATTGGCCAGCAAGAAATTGTCCTAAAATCTTTAGGAAATTATTTAGCAGAGGTTTTTGCTATTTCAGGTGCAACGATTTTAGGAGACGGGCAGGTAGCTTTAATTGTAGACTGCAATGCATTGATAAAGTAAAAAAGGGGAGTGAGAGATTGTGAGTGAAACAGTGGTTGAATCTGAGAAAAAAGTGATCGTCTTCAAACTAAATCAGAAAGAATATTGTATTTCAGCAGAATATGTAACAGCTATTGAAAAAATGCTCCATATAACAAGGGTTCCGAACATGCCTTCTTTTATTAAAGGAGTTATTAATTTAAGAGGGATCATTATTCCGATTATTGATTTAAAGCAACGATTTAACATAGGGGATTCCGAACAATCAGATAGTACACGGCTTATTATTGTAACATGGGATGACATTACGGTGGGAATGATCGTAGATGAAGCTAATGATGTCTTAGATATTCCGATTGAAGCTATCGAGCCATGCCCCAATGTGACAGGTTCTATTGCAGAAGAATTTATTTCCGGAGTAGCCAATATAGATCATCGGCTATTCATTCTTCTTGATTTAGAATTGACGATAAAACCACCTGAATTAAGGAAAATGAACAATGGAGTTTGAAACTGAAATTACTCCATTTCACCTTGATATTTTAAAAGAAATTGGTAATATTGGTGCCGGAAATGCCGCTACAGCGCTATCTGTTTTAACGGGAAAAAATATTGAAATGAAAGTACCGACCGCACGAATCATCACATTTGATCAAATGCTAGAGTTAGCTGGGGGCCATGATCGCATTGTAACAGCCGTTTTTTTAAGGGTTGAGGGAGACGCTTCAGGTAGTATGTTTTTCATCCTACCTCTTGAACAAGCAACAAGGTTAGTACAAAAAGTGACACAAGACAATACTTTCACTTTTTCACGACCACCATATTCAGAAATGGCTTTGTCGGCGATGCAAGAGTTAGGCAATATTTTAACAGGCTCCTATCTAACGTCTTTATCGGATTTTACAGGATTACGATTACACGCTTCGGTTCCTTCTATCAGCATTGATATGGCTGGAGCCATTATCAGTTATGGGTTAATCGAGCTTTCTCAGTCTCAGGATTATGCGATCGTAATTGATACAGCGTTAAATGATGAGGAGACGAGTGATGATTCAAACAGTGTAAAAGGCCACTTTTTTCTACTGCCAGATCCAAGCTCTTTTGCAACGATCTTTCAAAAGCTTGGAGTCAAAATCGATGATTGAGACAGTAGTTCGTGTAGGGATAGCGGATATGAATGTAGTAAAAGCACCAAATACGATTAGAACGGCAGGGCTTGGTTCTTGTGTAGGTGTTGTAATATATGATCAACAATCACAAGTAGCTGGGCTTGCCCATATAATGTTGCCAGAATCATCACTTGCTAAAGGAAGCCAACAATTAAATGTAGCCAAATTTGCCGATACCTCTATTAAAAAACTGGTAATGGATTTGCTAGCAATGGGGGCTATTCGTCATCAATTAAAAGCTAAAATTGCTGGAGGAGCTCAAATGTTTCATTTCACAAAACAAACGGAACAGATGAGAATTGGACCAAGAAATGTGGAAGCAGTAAAGCGAGAATTAAAAAATCTGAATATCCCTCTTGTTGGAGAAGATACAGGGGGAAATAGTGGAAGAACGATTGAATTTGTTCCAGAGTCGTCTATTTTATATGTTCGGAAGGCTTATCATGAAGCCATTGAAATATAGATCATCATGAGGAACGCTTATAATGTGAGGAGGAGATAGGATGTCGAACTCACCACCGCTTGATGAACAACAATGTTGGGATTTATGGATCCATTCCCGGGATGCTGATGCCGGGAATAAGTTGATTGAGAAATACATGCCTTTAGTTTCATATCATGTCCAGCGTATTTCTGTTGGACTTCCCAAAAATGTCAGTAGAGAAGAATTAAGAAGTTTAGGGATGACGGGATTATTAGATGCCTTGTATAAGTTTGATATTTCTCGAGACCTGAAATTCGATACATACGCATCTTTTAGAATTAGAGGTGCTGTGATTGATGGGTTAAGAAAAGAAGACTGGCTACCAAGAAGTACACGAGAAAAAGTAAAAAAGATTGAAACGACTACACATAAATTAGAACAGCATTTGATGCGAAAGCCATCTATAAGTGAGATCGCTAAAAATTGTGGCTATACAGAAGACGAGGTATGTCGTGTTTTGAATGAGCATGTATTTTCTAGTGTGCTTTCTATAGATGAGAAGATAGCCACGAATGAAGAGGGAGATCATTCTGTTCATTCCATTAAAGATCAAGAATCACTAGGTCCAGAAGATCAACTTGTAAAAAAAGAGTGGCTTAGTGAATTGGAAGAGGCCATTAAAGATTTAACAGAAAAAGAGCAATTAGTTTTAAGCTTATTTTATAAGGAAGAACTTACCTTTACGGAAATCGGAGAGGTGATGCAGCTATCAACCTCGAGAATTTCGCAAATTCATTCAAAAACCTTGGCAAAGTTAAAAGTGATTCTGTTAAAAAACAATAATAGGGGAAATCCATGAGTTTAAAATTAATTGAATTACAGGTAGCACTCCCTAGGACAATGGAAGCGGGAAAAATAACAGAACAGCTGCAACAAAGAGGCCAAGTTATGTCGGAACAAGCTAGGGAAGAGGCAAAGGATAAAATTGAACAAGAACGACAAAGAATAAATCAATTAGATGAGAATGATGAGGTCCGATTAAGGAAAGAAGACGGTTCTTCCAAGGAACAAAAAGAGCACCATTCTAGTTTGAATAAAAGAGAGCAAGTAGCGGAAAAAAAGCCCTCTAATGAAAAACATCCTTATAAAGGAAAAAGAATAGATTATAGTGGGTAGGGATACAATTGACAAGTGCATTAATCTTCCTATTATTTATTTTAAACGCCGTTTTAATTTTTACTGTTATATTGTTATATATGCGACAAAATCGGCTCATGGAGATGGAAAAAGCCCAGCAAAAAGTGCAAGCAGAGACAGAAGAATTAATGACAAGCTTTTTATTGGAAATTAAGGAGGAAAATCAATTATTTATGTCGAAGTTGGATGACCTACGTAAATCACAACAAGCTAAGGGCAAAGAGTCGAGTACAATCGAAAAAGAAGAAATCGTTGGAAGAGAAAAACAAAAAATCGATGAGCTACCTACTGTGGAGACGAAGAACTTTGCGAGGATGCAAGCGGAAAAAGCGTATCATGTAAGTTCTGCAGAGCAATCGGGAATAAAAGACAGTGAAGAGGATTCGGAAAATCTGTCTCAGATCAACTTATTTGCTGATCAAGTTCAATCCCTTCATGCAAAGGGATTATCCGCTGAAGACATTGCCCAACGATTAAACAAGGGAAAAACAGAGGTAAGTCTTGCCTTAAAATTTAAAAATATGCATTCTTAATACTTGATATGATCATTTGTTTATGCTATATTCATTGATGGTGTTAATACACACGTTCTGCGATTTTGTTACAAGGTGCTGATTGGAACTCTACTTTCGAACAGTTTGTACAAGATATGACCAGGACGGAGGATAAAAACCGAGGAGGAAACAGAAATGTCAGTCATTTCAATGAAACAATTATTAGAAGCAGGTGTTCATTTTGGACACCAAACACGCCGTTGGAATCCAAAAATGAAAAAATATATTTTCACGGAGCGTAACGGTATTTATATTATTGACCTTCAAAAAACAGTTAAGAAGGTTGAGGAAGCTTATAACTTTATGAGAGAGCTAGCTGAAAACAATGGTAAAGTTCTTTTCGTAGGAACGAAAAAACAAGCTCAAGAATCTGTCAAAGATGAAGCTGAACGCGCAGGACATTATTATGTAAACCATCGTTGGTTAGGTGGGACTCTAACGAATTTTGAAACCATTCAATCTAGAATTGAGCGTTTAAAAGCGATCGAAAAAATGGAAGAAGATGGGACATTTGAAGTCCTTCCTAAAAAAGAAGTCGTTATGTTGAAAAAGGAATATGATCGACTTGTTCGCTTCTTAGGTGGAATTAAAGATATGAAAGACCTTCCAGATGCTATTTTCATTATTGACCCACGTAAGGAAAGAATTGCTGTTGCAGAAGCACGCAAATTAAATATTCCAATCGTTGGTATTGTTGATACAAACTGTGATCCAGATGAAATCGATTATGTGATTCCAGCAAATGATGATGCGATCCGTGCGGTTAAATTATTAACTTCTAAAATGGCTGATGCTTTGCTTGAAGTTCAAAAAGAAGCGGAAGTTGAAGAAGCTGAGGAAGTATCTGATACAGCTAACGTTTAATAGATGATGTTCAAAAAGTCCGGTGAAAATGACGCTGCGAATTTCTTCGCTGGCTGTTTCTTCGCTCCTTGGAAAAGAAAACCACTTTTCCGGCGTGCGATGCGGATTCGGGGAAGCTTTCCTTGTGCTCATGTATTTAAAAGCATACATTCTGCTGCTCGAAACTGCGCCGCCTTGAAATTCTTGGTCCTTTTCATCCTCCTTTTTGAACACGCACTAATAGTGTTGCGAGATAGACCAATTCATAATCGTGACGAACAAAGGTGATGAAGTGGTGAACACTTATCACCTTTTTTATCAAATAAGATTCCTTTAAAACTTTAAATTTGGAAGCAGAATAGGGAGGACTATAATATGGCAATTACGGCACAAATGGTAAAGGAACTGCGTGAAAAAACAGGCGCAGGGATGCTTGATTGTAAAAAGGCTTTAACTGAAACAGATGGAAATATGGAAAAAGCAGTTGATTTCCTTCGTGAAAAAGGGATCGCTTCAGCCGCTAAAAAAGCAGATCGTGTTGCAGCTGAAGGAACAACTTTCATTTTAAGTGAAGGAAATAAAGCAGTGATTCTTGAAGTGAATGCTGAAACAGACTTCGTTGCTAAAAATGCATCTTTCCAAGAACTTGTAAAGGAATTGGCGAAGCATTTACTTGAAAACAACCCAGACTCTGTTGAAGCAGCATTAGAACAAAAAATGTCAAATGGTCAAGTGGTTAGCGAATATATTAACAGTGCGATTGCAAAAATCGGCGAAAAGATTACCCTACGCCGTTTTGCAGTTAAAACGAAATCTGACCAAGACGCATTTGGTGAATATTTGCATATGGGTGGAAGAATTGGTGTTTTAACTGTTCTTGAAGGAACAACTGACCAGGATGTAGCGAAAGATGTAGCAATGCATATTGCCGCTATCAATCCAAAATATATTTCTCGTGATCAAGTTTCAGCAGAAGAGGTTGACCGTGAGCGTCAAGTTTTAACCCAACAAGCTTTAAATGAAGGAAAACCTGAAAAAATCGTTGAAAAAATGGTTGAAGGGCGTTTAGGGAAATTCTTTGAACAAATTTGCCTACTTGACCAGTCTTTTGTAAAAGATCCTGATCAAAAGGTTCGTAAATTTGTTGAATCAAAAGGGGCAACTGTTCGTGATTTCGTCCGTTACGAAGTCGGTGAAGGCCTTGAAAAACGTCAAGAAAACTTCGCTGAAGAAGTTATGAGTCAAATCAAAAAATAATACAGGTTAGTATATGCACGAGTTCAAAAAGGAGGATAAAAAGGACCAAGAAGTTCGAGGCGGCGCAGCCTTCGAGCAGCGGAATGTATGCATTTAGATACATGAGCAGCGGAGAAGCAAGCCAACGAAGAAATTCGCAGTGTCATTTTTACCGGACTTTTTGAACATCCTCTATATGGGAACACATTGTGTTCCCTATTTTGAAAAAGATACATAAGAGATTACACTGGAGGTTCATATGGACAAGCCAAAATACAAGAGAGTGGTTCTGAAACTCAGCGGAGAGGCCTTGGCTGGGACGGAAGGATTTGGCATTAATCCGTCCGTCATTAAGTCGATTGCTGGTCAAATTAAAGAGGTCGCTGAATTAGGTGTTGAAGTGGCTGTTGTTGTGGGGGCTGGAAATATTTGGCGTGGCAAAGTAGGCAGTGAAATGGGCATGGATCGAGCAACTGCCGATTACATGGGAATGCTGGCGACTGTAATGAATTCACTAGCTCTACAGGATAGTTTGGAGCAACTTGGAATTGAAACACGTGTGCAAACCTCTATCGATATGCGACAAGTAGCCGAACCTTATATTAGAAGAAGAGCGATTCGTCATCTAGAGAAACATCGAGTTGTTATTTTTGCGGCAGGAACTGGAAATCCTTATTTCACTACAGATACAACAGCGGCTTTACGTGCGGCGGAAATCGAAGCTGAAGTGATCCTAATGGCGAAAAACAACGTAGATGGTGTATATAATGCTGATCCTAAGTTTGATAAAGATGCGAAGAAATATGAGCAGCTTTCTTACCTAGACGTCTTAAAAGAAGGTTTAGGTGTAATGGATTCCACTGCTTCATCTTTATGTATGGATAATGATATCCCACTCCTCGTTTTCTCGTTTACGGAAAATGGCAATGTAAAGAAAGCTGTTATGGGCGAACAAATCGGAACTTTAGTTAGGGGGAAGGAATAATGGCAAATCAAGTTATTTCTAGTACTAAAGACAAAATGGAAAAATCGATTCAAGCATATAGAAGAGATCTTTCGAGTATACGGGCGGGACGTGCCAGCGCATCTCTTTTAGATAAAATTTCAGTAGATTATTACGGTGCACCAACGCCTATTAATCAAATGGCATCCATTTCTGTTCCAGAAGCAAGAATGTTGGTTATTCAGCCATATGATAAGACAATTATCGGAGATATTGAAAAAGCTATTTTAAAGTCAGATCTTGGTTTAAATCCAGCTAATGATGGTTCATTAATTAGACTAACGATTCCGCAACTTACTGAGGAGCGAAGAAAAGAATTAGTCAAGCTCGTAAAAAAAGAATCTGAAAATGCTAAAATCGTGATCCGAAATATTAGACGTGATGGAAATGAAGACCTTAAGAAGCTAGAAAAATCGGGGGATATTACTGAGGATGAGCTTCGTGGTTACACAGATGATATTCAAAAACTAACAGATGAGTACATTAACCAAATTGACACGATTACAAAGGAAAAAGAACAAGAAGTGCTTGAAGTATGATCTCTTAAATGACCGGCTCCCAATTCATCTATATTGGGAGCTTTTATACTTTAATTTCCTCATTAAAAGGGACACCATGTCCTGGCTTTCAGACTGATCTTCAAATATGGAATATCGGAAACAACACACTGTCAGCCCTAATATCTAACCGGTGTTATTGGTCTTCCTAGTGTGTTACTATCCAAAAAGTAATTTTTTCTTTATAATAGTATCCATGGTTATTGCATAAATAATTAGAAAGTGTATGATGCGCCTTCCATCCTATGGTAAGATATGGATTAAGGTCAAATAGGATGCAACGCTGATGGAGGACCCTTTCATGTTTAAAAAATTAAAATTATGGAATACCCCCGAAAAACAAACCACGATGAACGAGAGGGTAACACGGATTTTAGATCACCCAATTCCAGAACATGTAGCGATTATTATGGATGGTAATGGAAGATGGGCAAAAAAACGGGCATTGCCTCGAGTTGCTGGGCATCACGAGGGTATGAGAACTGTTAGAAAAATTACAATGCTGGCTAATCAACTAAATATCAAAACCTTAACCTTATATGCATTTTCAACCGAAAATTGGAAACGACCAAAATTCGAGGTCGATTATTTGATGGGACTGCCGGAGGAATTTTTAGGCAGTTTTTTACCGGAATTAATTGAAGAAAATGTTAAAGTTACGATGATTGGGGATAGAAGTCGGCTCCCTCAAAAAACAAAAAGAGCGGTGGATGATGCAATAAGGAAAACGGAAGAAAATACAGGCTTAAATTTAAATTTTGCATTAAATTATGGTGGAAGAGCTGAGATCATTGATGCAATCAAACATTTAGCGGCGGATATTAAAAATGATCGATTAACGCCGGATGAAATTACTGACTCATGTTTTTCACGTTATTTAATGACTCAATCTCTATCCGATCCGGATTTACTAATACGAACTAGTGGAGAACTGCGATTAAGTAATTTTATGCTTTGGCAAATTGCCTATACTGAATTATGGTTTACCGATGTATTATGGCCGGATTTTTCTGAAACACAACTTATCGAGGCTGTTGAAGCTTTTCAACAGCGAACAAGACGATATGGTGGATTAAATGAAGAGGAGTCCAAAAGATGAAGCAACGAATCATTACAGCAGCTATACTTATAGCCGTTTTTTTGCCAATTGTTATCATTGGAGGCATACCATTCTTAATATTAACTTACGTGATGGCAACTATTGCTCTTTATGAATTATTGCAAATGAAGAAGCTATCAATTTTTTCTGTACACGGAGGATTAGCAACTTTGTTCCTATGGATTTTTCTATTGCCTCCTGATTTGTATGAAAGACTCTATTTTTTTGATTTATCGAAAATGGAAATTTCATTTATTGTCGTTTTAATTTTTCTTTCTTATACGGTTATCGTAAAAAATAAGTTTAATTTTGATCAAACAGGTTTTACGTTTTTTTCAATTTTTTATATCGGAATCGGTTTTTATTACATGATCCAGATTCGAGAAGAAGGACTCATTTTATTATTTTTTGCTCTACTCGTCGTCTGGTTGACAGATTCGGGAGCTTATTTTGTTGGCAAATACTTTGGGAAACGTAAACTTTGGCCCGAAATTAGCCCTAATAAAACAATAGGTGGTTTTATTGGAGGGATACTTTCAGCTATTATCGTTGCGATTGTCTTTGCTATTTTCACTAATATCCCGGTAACTCCCATTAAGTTAATGATCATCACGGTAATCTTGTCTATATTTGGACAACTAGGTGACTTGGCTGAATCGGCTTTGAAACGGCATTTTGCTGTCAAAGATTCAGGGCGGATTTTCCCTGGACATGGCGGCATGTTAGATCGATGTGATAGTTGGTTATTTGTCTTACCATTACTGTACTTTTTATTAACAAAGCTCCCCTAGTTGTTTACTTCGAACGAGCGCTTTGGTTATAAGGAGAGAAAATAATGAAGTTCATAAGTTTATTAGGAGCTACGGGTTCCATTGGTACACAGACGCTTGATATTATTAGGAAAAACCCAGACCATTATGGATTAGTGGCAATGACTGCGGGAAAAAATATAGAATTAACAAGAAAGATCATTGCGGAATTTGCACCACAATTTGTTTCTGTACAGGAAAAAGCTGATTGTGAGCAATTGCAAAGTGAATTTCCACGCACTACCCTTGCTTATGGAGTTGATGGCCTGATTGAAGCGGCTGTTCATCATAAGGCAGATTTTGTCTTAAATGCCGTGATGGGAAGCGTTGGTTTAGAGCCTACTTTAATGGCGATTGAAGCAGGAAAAACGATCGGACTAGCGAATAAAGAAACACTTGTTACGGCTGGTCATATTGTTATGGAAGCAGCGAAGCGAAAACAAGTATCGATTCTTCCAGTTGACAGTGAGCACTCTGCTATTTTTCAATGTTTAAATGGTGAAAGAACAGGAACTGTATCACGTCTCATTCTTACTGCTTCAGGCGGAAGTTTCAGAGATCTTACGAGGAAAGAGCTTGAGCAAGTGACACTTCAACAGGCGCTTGCTCACCCAAATTGGTCGATGGGTTCCAAAATAACGATTGATTCTGCTACAATGATGAATAAGGGATTAGAGGTTATTGAAGCGTTTTGGCTATTCGGAATTCCTTATGATCAAATTGAAGTGGTATTACATAGGGAAAGTATTATTCACTCAATGGTGGAGTATCATGATAGTAGTGTGATTGCACAGCTAGGTAGTCCTGATATGAGAGTTCCGATTCAATATGCGCTTAGTTTTCCAGAACGACTACCTCTTCAGGCCGGAGAGTCGCTTGACCTTGTAAAAATAGGGAAACTTCATTTTGAGGAAATGGATACAGAAAGGTTCCCTTGCTTGCGATTTGCCTATGAGGCGGGAAAAATAGGGGGCTCAATGCCAACTGTATTAAATGCAGCCAATGAAGTGGCAGTGAACCAGTTTCTAAATGGTAAAATTTCCTTTTTAATGATTGAAAATCTAATAGAAAAAGCACTCACACATCATCAGAATATTAAATATCCTGATTTACGAACCATTCGGGAAGTAGATTCCGAAACGAGAAATTATGTTCATTCACTCTCTTTATAAAGGTGGTTATGCCGGTTGAATACGATTATATCGTTTATTATCATTTTTGGAGCTCTTGTGTTTTTTCATGAGTTCGGGCATTTTATTTTTGCCAAAAGAGCTGGGATTTTAGTAAGGGAGTTTGCGATCGGTTTTGGACCGAAAGTTTTTTCTTATAAAAAAAATGAGACGATTTATACAATCCGTTTACTTCCCATTGGTGGCTATGTGAGAATGGCTGGCGAAGATCCAGAAATGGCAG
Source organism: Lederbergia ruris (assembly GCF_018332955.1). Taxonomy (NCBI): domain Bacteria; kingdom Bacillati; phylum Bacillota; class Bacilli; order Caryophanales; family Bacillaceae; genus Lederbergia; species Lederbergia ruris. Next base: position 63,721 of record NZ_BORB01000015.1, on the reverse strand, counting down.
AAATCAAACCAGGTCACAGGATTGGCCTCCTGCTTGATGAAAATGGAATTGTCACGAAGATTATTCTTAATGGTCGGGATCGCTTTCCAAATGCCCGAACCGTCGAAGTGGAAAAAGCCGATCTAGAACACCAATTATTTATTAGTGGGTATGAGGACATGGAAGATGATTCACTGAAAACTTTCCAACTTTCCCGTGAAGCAGTCATTGTCGAGAATCAAACAGAAACCCAAATCGCGCCATGGGACCGTCAATTTGCTTCTAAAAAGCTAAGTCAAAGAGCGATGACGATTTTCGCCGGCCCACTTTTTAATTTTATTTTAGCGGTTGTTGTGTTCACAATTATATCAATGATCCAAGGGGTGCCTGTAAAAGAAGCTGTTTTTGGAAATGTCTTGCCAGGTAGTCCGGCAGAAGAAGCTGGGTTTCAAGAGGGAGATATTGTCTTAAGTATCGATGGTTCTGAAGTTAAGACATTCACGGATATGACATCCATTGTGCGAGCACATCCTAATGAAGAATTAGTATTTACGATTGAAAGGGATCAACAAACTTTAGAGATTCCCGTTGTTCCCGAAAAACAAGAGGTGGAAGAAAGTGAACCGATCGGTTTAATAGGAGTACAGGCAGAGTTAGATAAATCATTTAGCAAGATTGCGTTAAGCGGGTTCCAAGAAACTTATCTTATGACAATTGAAATTTTTAAGTTACTTGGACAACTTGTGACAGGGAATTTTTCCATAGATATGCTCTCTGGACCAGTTGGGATTTATAAAACGACGGAAACAGTAGTGCAAACAGGGTTATTAAATCTTCTTCGCTGGACAGGTTTACTCAGTATCAACCTAGGGATTATGAACCTTTTACCTATTCCTGCCCTTGATGGTGGACGTCTTCTGTTTTTTGGTGTTGAAGCCTTAAGAGGAAAACCAGTTGATCGTCAAATGGAAGGTGTTGTTCATTTTATCGGCTTTGCGTTGCTTATGCTGTTAATGATCGTTGTCACATGGAACGATATTCAAAGATTTTTTATTCATTAATTATAGTAAAGGTCGGGGTGCCAAATGAGACAAAGTATGACATTGATTCCCACACTTCGTGAAGTTCCTGCTGATGCCGAAGTAAAAAGCCATCAGCTTCTTCTTCGCGCAGGGTTTATTAGACAAACAGCTAGTGGTGTGTACACTTATATGCCGCTTGCCAAACGAGCGTTAGATAAAATAGAAAAAATCATCAGAGAAGAAATGGAGAAGGCAGGAGCAGCGGAAATTTTAATGCCCACTTTGCAACCTGCTGAATTATGGCAGGAATCCGGACGTTGGGATGGTTATGGGGCAGAGTTAATGCGGATGGAGGACAGACATGGCCGTGAATTTGCGTTAGGGCCTACTCATGAGGAAGTGATTACGGCCATTGTGAAGGATGAATTAAAATCATATAAGCGGCTTCCGCTCACTTTGTATCAAATCCAAACAAAATTCCGTGATGAAAAACGCCCTAGATTTGGCTTATTACGCGGCCGTGAATTTATTATGAAGGATGCCTATTCCTTCCATGCAAATCAAGAAAGCCTTGATTTAGTATATGATAAGATCTATGAAGCTTATAACAATATATTCTCAAGATGTGGTTTGGATTTTCGCGCCGTTTTAGCTGATTCAGGAGCAATTGGCGGTAAAGATACACAAGAATTTATGGTCTTATCGGAGATTGGTGAGGATACGATTGCTTACTCTGACTCATCCCCATATGCCGCGAATATTGAAATGGCTGAGGTAAAACGAACATACGAGAGATCAACTGAGCCTGAACGGTCATTAACAAAGATTGAAACACCGAATCAAAAAACGATTGAAGACATCTCTTCTTTTTTGGAAGTTAAATCAGAGGATTGTATAAAGTCACTTGTTTTTAATGTTGATGGGGAATTTGTTTTGATATTGGTACGTGGAGATCATGAAATTAATGACATTAAGGTGAAAAATATATTACAGGCTGAGTCCGTTGAATTGGCAGAGCATGCAGATATTGAAAAACTTCTAGGGTGTTCAGTTGGCTCTATTGGACCAGTTCAATTACCTTCTGAAATCAAAATTTATGCTGATCTTGCGATACAATCAATGGTGAACGCAGTGTGTGGAGCAAATGAAGAAGGATACCATTTTACCGGGGTTCAACCTGAAAGAGATTTTAAAGTAGATCAATATGCAGACCTTCGTTTCATCAAAGAGGGAGACCCTTCACCAGATGGGAATGGAACAATTCATTTTGCTCGTGGAATTGAAGTAGGACATATTTTTAAATTAGGGACGAAGTACAGTGATGCACTAGAGGCAAAATATTTAGATGAAAATGGAAAGGCGCAAAGCATCATAATGGGATGCTATGGGATAGGAGTTTCTCGTACTTTTTCTGCCATTGCCGAACAATACAATGATGAACATGGTCTAAAATGGCCCAAAAACATTGCTCCTTATCAAGTCCATTTAATTCCAATCAATATGAAGAATGAAGAACAAAAAGATCTTGCTGAAAGCTTATATCAAGAGTTGCTGCAGCAAGGATATGAAGTTTTAATGGATGACCGTATAGAACGACCTGGTGTGAAGTTTAAAGATGCCGATTTAATTGGTTTACCAATACGAGTCACAATTGGCAAGAAAGCTGCAGATGGTATTCTAGAAGTCAAGTTGAGAAATTCAAGTGAAACCTTTGAGATTCATAAAGCAGAACTACTAGCAACAATTGCACAATTATTAAAAAGCGGGGAGTAATTTAAGGTACCCTATAAAAAGGGTGCCTTATTCCGTTGGAAAATTAATAACAAGGATGGGAGAGAGAGAAATGGCAAATGATCCCGCCTCTAAAAGAAAAAGATTTCAAGTGTTATTACAACAAATCGGACTGACTGAGGATGCTAGTATGCCTTTTTTTCAGCATGCTGAAATTACTAAGTTAGTTGTGGAACGCCAAAAAAAAATATGGCATTTTTCTTTTCAATTTGAAAAAATACTTCCATATGAATTGTTCATTCAATTTGCACAAAAACTGCAGCAGTCTTTTCAACATATTGCTTCCATTAGTTTTGAAATTACAACAGAAGATTCCACCATTACGGAGGATATGGTTCAAGCCTATTGGACACATTGCATTCAAGAGCTAGATGGCATATCTCCAGTACTATTATCCTTATTAAATAACCAAGTCCCACAAGTTAACGGGAATATTATATTCATTAACGCCCGAAATGATACGGAAGTACAAACATTAAAACGAAAGTACAGTCAAATCATTCAAGATATCTATATGAAATTTGGCTTTCCTCCTTTGCAATTGGATGGCCAGGTGATGGATCAAGAAGAAACAAATGATGATTATCAAAAATTCCTTGAAGCAAAACAAAAAGAAGATGAAGAAAGAGCCAAGCAGGCAGTAGTTGAGATGCAGAAACAGGAATCTGAAAAAGAAGCCAGAAAAGGAAACGCAAGTGGGCCTCTTACAATTGGTATTTCGATCAATCCTACAGAAGAAATAATAAGTTTAAAAAATATAGTAGACGAAGAAAGAAGAGTTACTGTCGAGGGCTATATTTTTGACGCAGAAACAAGGGAACTCCGTAGTGGTCGTACACTTTTAACCTTTAAAATAACGGACTATACGGATTCCATTCTTGTTAAAATGTTTTCTCGGGATAAAGAAGATGCAGAAACCCTAAAACAGGTCAAAAAGGGCATGTGGGTAAAAGCGCGAGGTAGTATCCAGAACGATACATTTGTACGTGATCTCGTTATGATTGCGAATGATATTAATGAAGTCAAGCCGAGAGAGCGTTTGGATCAGGCAGAAGAAAAAAGAGTCGAGCTTCATCTTCACACGACCATGAGTCAAATGGATGGCCTCACATCAATGTCTAATTATGTAGCCCAGGCTAAAAAATGGGGCCACAAAGCGATTGCTGTAACGGATCATGCTGTAGTTCAGTCTTTTCCAGAAGCTTATAATGCAGGAAAAAAACATGATATGAAAATTATTTACGGTTTGGAAGCCAATCTTGTCGATGACGGTGTACCGATCGCCTATAATAGTACACATCTTAAATTAGAAGATTCAGAGTTTGTGGTTTTTGACGTGGAAACAACAGGTCTTTCTGCAATTTATGACACGATTATTGAATTAGCAGCAGTCAAGATTCGTGGAGGAGAGATTGTGGATACTTTCGAAAGTTTTGCTAATCCGCATCATCCACTTTCCAATACAACGATTGATCTTACCGGAATCACCGATGAGATGGTCCAAAATGCCCCTGATATCGACGTCGTTCTACATCGATTCCATGAATGGACGGGGGATGCTATTTATGTTGCTCATAATGCTTCCTTTGATATGGGATTTCTAAATACAGGTTATCAAAGGTATGACCTTGGAAAATCGACGAATCCAGTCATCGATACATTAGAGCTCGCGAGATTATTATATCCACAATTGAAAAATCATCGCTTAAATACATTAGCGAAAAAGTTTGATATCGATCTTACACAGCATCACCGCGCTATTTATGACGCGGAGGCAACCGGTTATTTGTTTTTAAAAATGTTGAAAGATGCAGCTGAAAAAGGAATTGAATATCACGATCAATTCAATGACTATATGGGAGAAGGAGAAGCTTATAAACGTGCTCGTCCTTACCATTGTACGATTTTAGCTAAAAATGAAATTGGATTAAAAAATTTATATAAATTAGTTTCTATTTCCCATCTTCATTACTTTTATCGGGTACCCCGTATTCCAAGATCTGTTTTGGAAAAATATCGAGAAGGTCTATTGATCGGTTCAGGATGTGACAAGGGGGAAGTCTTTGAAGCGATGATGCAGAAAGGACGCCAAGAGGCAGAAAAGGTTGCAAGTTTTTATGACTATTTTGAAGTCCACCCTAAACCTGTATATGCCCCCTTAATTGAAATGGAGCTTGTTAGAGACCAAAAGGATCTTGAAGATATTATTACGAACATTATTGATATGGGCGAAAAAATGGATATTCCTGTTGTAGCAACAGGGAATGTGCATTATTTACATGAGGAAAATAAAATTAATCGGCAAATATTAATCAATTCTCAAGGCGGAGCGAATCCCTTAAATCGTCATCGCCTTCCGTCCGTTCATTTTCGAACAACGGATGAAATGTTAGCTGAATTTTCTTTTCTTGGTGCAGATAAGGCTTATAAAATCGTGGTAGAGAATTCTAACGCAATTACTGATTCACTTGAGTCTATTAAGCCCATTAAAGATGATTTGTATACCCCGAAAATTGAAGGGGCTGAAGAGGAAATTCGCTCCATGAGTTATGGACGGGCAAAGAGTATTTATGGAGACCCATTACCAGAAATTATTGAAGCGAGACTTGAAAAAGAACTAAAAAGTATTATTGGACATGGATTTGCCGTTATTTATTTGATTTCACATAAATTGGTTAAAAAATCTTTGGATGATGGATACCTAGTTGGCTCCAGGGGCTCAGTTGGCTCATCTTTAGTGGCAACAATGACAGAAATTACAGAGGTTAATCCATTGCCACCACATTATGTATGTCCTGAATGTAAGCACTCCGTATTTTTTGATGATGGATCAGTCGGATCAGGCTTTGATTTACCTGATAAAGAGTGTGAAAAATGTGGAACGCTTTATCAAAAAGATGGACACGATATTCCTTTTGAGACATTCCTTGGGTTTAAAGGGGACAAGGTTCCTGATATTGATCTTAACTTTTCGGGTGAATATCAGCCACAGGCTCATAACTATACGAAGGTTCTATTTGGGGAAGATTATGTTTATAGAGCCGGGACAATCGGAACAGTTGCTGAAAAAACAGCCTATGGTTATGTAAAGGGTTATGCCCAAGATCATAATCTTCAGCAGAGAGGTGCAGAAGTAGACCGATTAGTTCAAGGATGCACGGGTGTTAAAAGAACGACAGGGCAGCATCCTGGCGGTATCATTGTTGTTCCAGATGATATGGAAATTTATGATTTCACACCCATTCAGTTTCCGGCAGATGATAGCGGCTCTGAATGGCGGACAACTCATTATGACTTCCATTCAATCGACAGCAATTTGCTAAAATTAGATATACTTGGTCATGATGATCCAACCGTTATCAGGATGTTACAAGATCTGAGTGGAATTGATCCTAAAACAATCCCTACAGATGACCCAGAAGTGATGAAATTATTTACCGGTACGGAATCCCTTGGTGTGACAGAAGAGCAGATTATGTGTAAAACAGGGACGTTAGGTATTCCAGAATTCGGAACCCGTTTTGTTCGGCAAATGTTGGAAGACACAAAACCTACTACTTTTTCAGAGCTTGTACAAATTTCAGGTTTATCTCATGGAACAGATGTATGGCTAGGGAACGCCCAAGAATTAATTCATAATAAAACATGTACTCTTTCAGAAGTAATTGGCTGCCGGGATGATATCATGGTCTATTTGATATACCAAGGACTAGATTCTTCTTTAGCATTTAAAATTATGGAATCTGTACGTAAGGGAAAAGGTTTACCTCCAGAATGGGAAGAAGAAATGAGAAAAAACAATGTGCCTGATTGGTATATAGATTCTTGTAAAAAAATTAAATATATGTTCCCGAAGGCTCACGCAGCTGCGTATGTATTGATGGCTGTTAGAATTGCCTATTTTAAAGTTCATCATCCCCTTTATTATTACGCTGCTTATTTTACCGTGAGGGCGGAAGATTTTGATCTCATTGCAATGAATCGTGGTTCTCAAGCGATTCGTACACGAATACAAGAAATTAATGCTAAAGGGTTAGATGCATCTCCAAAGGAAAAAAGTGTTTTAACGGTATTGGAACTTGCATTAGAAATGTGCGAAAGAGGATTTAAATTTAAGCAAGTTGATCTCTACCGTTCAAGTGCAACCGACTTTATTATTGATGAGGGTGCTTTAATTCCTCCTTTTAATGCTATTCCAGGGCTCGGAACCAATGCGGCTTTAAATATTGTTAAGGCTCGCGAGGAAGGAGAATTTCTTTCAAAGGAAGATTTGCAAAAGCGAGGAAAAGTATCCAAAACCATTATCGAGTATCTTGACCAGCAAGGTATTTTGCAGGATCTACCTGATCAGAATCAATTATCCTTATTCTAGCCAACAAGATGTTGGTCAGAGCAACGCGCCTTTAGCCGTTCATCCTTAAAACGGGCGTTTACGCTTTCCTATTTGCAACTAAGCTTTGATTATGGTATATTTTTTATGGATATACTATGAATAACTCTCTGTTAAAAAAGAGTGGGCGCCCCCCACTCTTTCGTATTGTCATAACAAATTTGATTATAACTTTGAAATTCTGGAGGTAATTATGAGCAAAGTTACAGACCTCGTTGAAAAGCTCGCAGAGCCAATTCTTGATGATATGGGACTAGAATTAGTTGATATTGAATATGTAAAAGAGGGAAAAAACTGGTTTTTACGCCTATTTATTGATAAAGAAACTGGCGTTGATATCGAAGAATGCGGTCTTGTTAGTGAGCGATTAAGCGCACAACTAGATGAGATGGATCCAATTCCTCATAATTATTTTTTAGAAGTATCTTCACCCGGAGCAGAACGCCCGTTGAAAAAAGAGAAAGATTTTGTGAAGGCGATCGGTAAAATGATACACATCAATACGTATGAACCGATTGACGGAAATAAATCCATTGAAGGTCGTCTAATTGCCCTTGACAATGAGATCCTTACAATTGAAATGAAAGAAAAAACACGAATCAAAAAAATTGAACTGCCATTAAATAAAGTATCAAAAGCCAGATTAGCCGTAGAATTTTAAAGGGGATGACATTTAATGAGTTCGGAATTATTGGATGCTCTCATTATTTTAGAAAAGGAAAAGGGGATCAGCAGAGAAGTCTTGATCGAAGCAATTGAAGCTGCACTCGTGTCAGCATATAAGAGAAACTTCAATCAAGCGCAAAATGTTCGTGTTGATCTTAATTTAGAAACAGGAACCATGCGGGTTTTCGCTAGAAAAGATGTAGTGGAAGAGGTCTTTGATTCAAGGCTGGAAATCTCCCTCGATGAAGCAAAGAAAATAAATCCCGCCTATGAAATTGAAGATGTTGTTGAGTTGGAAGTAACACCGAAAGATTTTGGACGCATCGCTGCTCAAACAGCTAAGCAGGTTGTCACTCAACGGGTTCGTGAAGCGGAACGGGGTATTATTTATTCTGAATTTATTGACCGTGAAGATGATATTATGACAGGGATTGTTCAACGTTATGATTCCAAATTTATCTATGTTAGTCTTGGGAAAATAGAGGCGATTTTACCGCAAAGTGAGCAAATGCCGAATGAAGTGTATAAACCGCATGATCGAATTAAAGTTTATATCACGAAAGTAGAAAAAACGACAAAAGGTCCACAAATCTACGTCTCCCGAACTCATCCTGGTCTTTTGAAAAGACTTTTTGAGATCGAGGTTCCGGAAATCTATGATGGAACGGTAGAGTTACGGTCTGTTGCTCGTGAAGCTGGTGACCGCTCGAAAATTTCGGTTAGCACTGAATATCCTGATGTAGACCCTGTAGGCTCATGTGTTGGCCCCAAGGGAACGAGAGTCCAGGCCATTGTCGATGAACTAAAAGGCGAGAAAATAGATATCGTAGAATGGTCGACTGATCCAAAAGTTTTCGTGGCTAATGCCTTAAGTCCATCTAAAGTTTTAGAAGTGATCATAGATGAAGAGGATAAGGCGACAACGGTGATTGTACCGGACTATCAACTTTCTCTTGCGATTGGAAAAAGAGGGCAGAATGCAAGACTTGCGGCTAAGCTTACAGGATGGAAAATTGACATTAAAAGTGAAACAGATGCCCGTGAAGCCGGGATATATCCTCTTAATGATGATCTGTTTTTTGAAGAAGAGGATACCTCAGATATAACATTCGATTTAACCGAGGATGAAATCGAATAGGGGGGAGAAAAAATGGCTCGGAAAAAAGTGCCATTGAGAAAATGTCTAGCTACTGGTGAAATGAAGCCTAAGAAAGAAATGATCCGAATCGTTCGTTCCAAGGAAGGGGAAGTTTCGATCGACCCTACGGGTAAAAAACCTGGAAGGGGAGCTTATGTTTCTTTAAGCCAAGAAGCGATATTAAGCGCGAAAAAGAATAATGTGTTTGCGAAACAATTGAATGCTGAAGTGGAGGATTCAATTTATGATGAATTACTCACTTTAGTCCAGAAAGATGAGTCAAAATGAGAAAGCAGGACCCTTGGATGAACCTGCTTGGTTTGGCAAATCGAGCTAGAAAAATAATTTCAGGGGAAGAATTGGTATTAAAGGAAATTAAATTACAAAAGGCAAAATTAATTTTAATTTCGAAAGATGCTTCCATGAATACTTCTAAAAAAATACAGGATAAATGTACTTTTTACCATGTTCCTTTCCGCTTTGTAGAATCCAGAGAAAAACTCGGCCGCTCTATAGGAAAGGATGAAAGAGTGGTTGTGGCTGTCCTGGAAGAAGGTTTCGCAAAGAAACTTATTTCAATGCTCGATGAATAAAACGGGGGTGAACCGATGAGTAAAGTACGAGTTTATGAATATGCAAAAAAGCAAAACAAGACAAGTAAAGAAATTATTAATAAATTGAAAGAAATGAATATTGATGTAGGAAATCATATGTCGATGATTGATGCAGAAACAGTCACTCGACTCGATGCTGCTTATCAAAAAAATGGAAATACGTCAAACAAAACGAATGCAAAAAAGAACTTTCCAAAAAAGAATGAGCAAAACAGGTCGCCACAATCGAATCAGAGAAGTCGCCATCATGGTCAACAAAAGCCACCACAAAAGGGCGAGGGGAAAAAACCACAAGCAAAAGGAAATGACCAACAAAATAAATCTAAGCAATCTGTTAAGCAGTCGCCTGGTCAACAACAGACAGATAAAAAACAAAAGACGGAGCAAAATAAACAACATATGAATAATAAAGGAACCCAAACAGCTTCAAAAAGTGGAAATAAACCATTTAACAAGAATAGAAAAGGTAATCAAAATAGAAATAACCACAGAAATAAAGCTAATACACCACAAACACAACCAGCCCCAAAGAAACAAAAAGAGTTACCTGAGAAAATTGTTTTTACGGAGTCTTTATCTGTTGGGGAATTGGCGAAAAAGTTGCATAGAGAGCCATCCGAAATTATCAAGAAACTTTTCTTACTCGGTGTTATGGCTACGATTAATCAAGAATTAGATCGGGATGCGATTGAATTAATTTGTAGTGAATATGGGGTAGAAGTGGAAGAGGAAATCCTTGTAGATACAACAGACCTTGAAGTTTACTTTACAGAAGACGAAGATGCTGAGTTACAGGAACGTCCTGCTGTTGTCACCATCATGGGACATGTTGACCACGGGAAAACAACTCTTTTAGACTCTTTGCGTCATACAAAGGTTACGGCAGGGGAAGCTGGGGGAATTACTCAGCATATTGGTGCCTATCAAATTGAGGAAAATGGCAAAAAGATTACATTCCTTGATACACCTGGGCATGCTGCTTTCACGACAATGAGAGCAAGAGGAGCCAAGATTACCGATATTACAATTCTTGTTGTTGCAGCAGATGATGGAGTTATGCCACAAACAATCGAAGCGATTAACCATGCAAAAGCTGCGGAAGTGCCAATCATTGTTGCAGTGAACAAAATGGATAAGCCAACAGCAAATCCAGATCGGGTTATGCAAGAATTAACAGAACATGGCCTTATTCCAGAAGACTGGGGTGGAGATACAATTTTTGTCCCCATTTCTGCTTTAAAGGGAGAAGGAATAGACAATCTACTAGAAATGATTCTGTTAGTTAGTGAAGTAGAGGAATTAAAAGCTAACCCAAACCGTAAAGCAATCGGTACGGTGATTGAAGCTCAACTTGATAAAGGTAGAGGGTCTGTGGCGACACTTCTAGTACAGAATGGAACATTAAATGTTGGGGATCCTATTGTGGCGGGGAATACATTTGGCCGTGTTCGTGCTATGGTGAACGACATAGGAAGAAGAGTGAAAAAAGCTTCTCCTTCAACACCAGTTGAAATCACAGGCTTAAACGATGTTCCACAAGCCGGCGACCGCTTTGTTGTATTTGGAGATGAAAAGACTGCGCGTCAAATTGGAGAAACTCGGGCTCAGCAAGCTCTACTGGCTTCTAGGGGTGAAAGTTCGCGGGTAAGCCTCGATACATTATTTGATCAAATGAAGCAAGGAGAAATGAAGGATTTGAATGTCATTGTGAAAGCTGATGTTCAAGGTTCTGCTGAAGCTCTTGCTGCTGCCCTTAGACAAATAGATGTGGAAGGCGTTAATGTTAAAATTATTCATACGGCAGTTGGTGCGATTAACGAGTCAGACATTACCTTGGCTGCGGCCTCTAATGCCATAGTAATAGGCTTTAATGTACGACCTGATGTGAATGCTAAGCGTGCTGCAGATTCCGAGAAAGTAGATGTACGTTTGCACAGAGTGATTTATAAAGCAATTGAAGAAATTGAAGCAGCGATGAAAGGAATGTTGGACCCAGAATTTGAAGAAAAAGTCATCGGTCAAGCGGAAGTTCGACAAACTTTCAAAGTATCAAAAATTGGTACAATTGCTGGTTCATATGTGACAGATGGAAAAATTACGCGTGATAGTGGTGTACGCATCATAAGAAACGGCATCGTCATCTATGAAGGAGAAATCGATGATTTGAAACGCTTCAAGGACGATGTGAAGGAAGTTAGCCAAGGTTATGAATGTGGAATTACAATTAAAAATTTCAACGATCTTAAAGAAGAGGATGTCATTGAGGCATTTGTCATGAAGGAAATCGAACGAGCTTGATTGGTTTTGTCGAACTGGAATTTAGAATTTATGATGCACACTCCCTAAAAGAAAAGAGAGCTGTTTTGCAACGAATTTTAACGAGGTTACGGCAAAAATTCAATATATCTGTAGCAGAAACGGGGCAACAAGATGTTTGGCAGTTGTCAGGCATCTCCCTAGTTACTGTCTCTTCATCACGCCAAGTTGCTGAACGTGAGTTAGAACGTGCAATAAAATTTCTAGACTCTTTTCCCGAGTGGGAAAGAATTGATACAAAATATGAGTGGTTCTAACTGGCTAAAAATCCAGTAAAAGTGAACAAACAACGAATGGCTCGCTTTCCCCTTCTTAGAAAAGGGCAGCCGATACAGTTGTTTTTATCTTCTTTGAACATGCTAGTGAAAAGGCGAGGTGTTAAAAATGAATGTTCGTGCCAATCGAGTTGGGGAACAAATGAAAAAAGAACTCGGCGATATCATTGGTAGAAAACTTAAAGACCCTCGAGTGGGATTTGTTACTGTTACAGATGTACAAGTAACAGGTGATTTACAGCAAGCGACAATTTTTATCTCCGTTTTAGGAAATGAAGATCAAATGGAAGATACTCTTAAAGGCCTCTCAAAAGCAAAAGGTTTTATAAGATCGGAAATAGGAAAGAGAATCCGCTTGCGTAAAACACCAGAAATCATATTTGAATTTGATGAATCTATTAGCTATGGAAACAAAATTGAATCTATTCTGAAAGAATTGAAAGATGAATAGCAGCTTTTTGCTAATGGCTGTCTCACGAAATGTAGGGCTCTTCTAGAAATTGCGAATGGCAATAGAACAGTCTAAATTCATTTTTGAGGCAGTCTATTTTTGTGTGGAAGAGGGAAGTGAATAAATTGGATGGAATTCTCCCGTTATGGAAGCCAAAAGGGTTGACATCTCATGATTGTGTTTTTAAAATAAGGAAATTATTAAAAATGAAGAAAGTTGGTCACACAGGAACATTAGACCCTGAAGTAGATGGTGTCCTGCCTATTTGTTTAGGGAAAGGAACTAAAATTGCTGAATACATAACAAATGCTGGTAAAGTGTATGAAGGGCAAGTCACGATTGGAAGGTCGACCACAACGGAAGACGCTGAGGGAGAAACTGTAGAGGTGAAAAAGGTAGAAATCCCTATTTCAATCGCGCAAATAAAACATGTTATGCAGGATTTGACAGGTGTGATCGAACAAACGCCCCCGATGTATTCTGCAGTTAAAGTAAATGGTAAAAAATTATATGAATATGCTAGGGCTGGTATTCCCGTTGAAAGGCCAAAAAGGAAGGTACATATATACGATTTATGTTTGTTGGATGATGAAATAGAATGGAAAGAGGGTGAAGCACGCTTTTCTTTTCGAGTTCACTGTAGTAAAGGGACGTATATTCGCACGCTTGCGGTGATGATAGGGGAGAAGTTAGGATATCCTTCATATATGTCTTCTTTAACAAGAACTGCTTCAGGATCTTTTACACGTAATGAATGTGTGACCCTAGAAGAACTTGAACAATCAGTCAAGGAGAATCGTTCTATTGCTGATTTTCTATTCCCTTTAGAAAAAGGCTTATTTCATTTACCGATGTTTGAGATGGATGAATTATTGTTGGAGCGAGTGATGAATGGTGCTGTGCTTCCTATTCCAGAAAATTGGTCTCAAGGTCCAGTAGTAATGAGCTATCACAATATGGCTTATGCTATTTATGATATACATTCTAATAAACCTGATCTTATTAAACCTGTTAAAGTCATTCGTAATGTAAAACTTTGAAAGAAGTTGTTCAAAAAGTCCGGTAAAAATGACACTGCGATACAATGATCTTCGACTAAGTACCGACACGTCCTGTGTCGAACGTCGAAATCACCACATCCTGTGGTAGCTCGTTGGCTTGCTTCTCCGCTGCTCAAAAGCTGCGTCGCCTTGAACTTCCGACGCACAGGATGTGCTAGTGTCGGCGTTAGCGATTGACGTCAGCGCCTTTAGCCGACGGGTCCTTTTTGAACACGCATTAAAAACAGAAAGAAGGAAAAATCTTGAAGGTAATACGACTTGATTATCCACATTCTTATACTAGTAGCGACTTTCCACCATTGGTTATGGCCTTAGGTTTTTTTGATGGTGTCCATTTAGGCCATCAAAAAGTAATCAACCAAGCAAAAGAGATGGCTTCACTTCATAATCAAAAATCAGCAGTCATGACATTTGATCCGCACCCATCTGTTGTACTTGGAAAAAGCCAAGAAAGGGTCCAATATATCACACCAGTGGAAGATAAGATTAAACTAATAGAAGATTTAAATGTGGAATATTTATTTATCGTCCATTTTACAAAAGAATTTTCTCAATTATTACCCGAGGAATTTGTTAAAAATTATTTGGTCCATTTACATGTAAAACATGCTGTTGCTGGTTTTGATTTTACATATGGAAAATTTGGAAAAGGGAATATGACAACATTACCTATTCACTCAGAAGGCTTTTTTGATGTTACCGTTGTCCCTAAATTAGAAAAAAATAATCAAAAAATTAGTTCTACCTCTATTCGCCAGTCGATCCAAACTGGAGAAATAGTCAAAGCTAATCAATTACTTGGCCGTTATTTTACGACAAAAGGTACTGTTATTCATGGGAAAAAACGTGGGAGGACAATTGGCTATCCGACTGCAAATATAAGTACTGATCGCGACTACTTTCTACCGCAAATAGGCATATATATTGTAAAAGTATTCGTGAATAACATCTGGAAGCAGGGAGTGTGTAGTGTTGGATATAATCCTACATTTCATAATCCAGAAGGAAAACAATTATCACTAGAAGTTTATTTGCTCGATTTCGAGCAGGAAATTTATGGTGAGCTTGTCACAATAGAATGGCATAAGAGAATTAGAGATGAAAAAAAATTCAATGGGATTGAGCAGCTAAAAGCAGAAATTCAAAATGATGTTGAAAAAACAAAAGAATATTTTTCTTCTTTAAACGAAGAAACTTGATTTTTTGACTATAAAGTTGTATTCTAGTACAGTATCAAGAACCTTTGCTTGGCAATTCGACTCACCAACGATTGCTCGGTAATAGGCGATTTGCAAAAATTAGGAGGTGAAAACGATGGCGATTTCTCAAGAACGTAAAAACGAAATCATTAATGAATTTAAAATTCATGATACTGATACTGGTTCTCCAGAAGTTCAAATTGCTGTTTTGACAGATGAAATTAACAGATTGAACGATCATCTTCGCGTGCATAAGAAGGATCATCATTCAAGACGCGGATTGATGAAAATGGTGGGCCGACGCCGCAATCTTTTAACTTATCTTCGTAATAAAGATGTGCAGCGCTATCGTGAACTAATTAACAGACTTGGATTGCGTAGATAATAAAGAGACAAAAAAGCGGGAGATTTCCCGCTTTTTTGTTAGGTAGTTTATCGGGAATCCTGTGATACGCTGACTGGGGCAATTATAGAAGGACTGTCATGCAGAGCATGGCAGAACTGAACATTGGACATGAATATGAAGCTAAGGTCCATGAGTGATGGTTTGGTAGACATTTATACATAAAAAGGATGTTCATAAAGTCTAGATCAATGATGGTTCTTAATTTTTCATATTTATGTCTAATGTTCAGTGGTTCAGCTAGCGGTCCAGGTTCCAACAAATTACATTCACTTATTTTCTATAGTTGTTCAAAATAATAACAAGCGACTTAATCGCAATTTGAAAGAGAGGAAATTATTGCATGGAACAGAAGAAAGAAGTTTTTAGTATGGACTGGGCAGGCCGAACTTTAACTGTCGAAATCGGGCAATTAGCTAAGCAGGCTAGTGGTGCCGCTTTAATTCGTTACGGTGATACAGCTGTTTTAAGTACTGCAACTGCTTCAAAGGAAGCAAAAGCAGTTGATTTCTTTCCGTTAACGGTTAATTATGAAGAAAGATTATATGCAGTAGGGAAAATTCCCGGAGGATTTATAAAGCGAGAAGGAAGACCAAGTGAAAAAGCAATCCTTGCAAGTAGACTGATCGATCGACCAATTCGTCCTCTGTTTGCAGATGGATTCCGTAATGAAGTGCAAATAGTGAATATTGTGATGAGTGTGGATCAAGACTGTTCTTCAGAAATGGCCGCTATGTTCGGATCATCTCTTGCACTTTGTATTTCCGATGTTCCATTCGAAGGGCCGATAGCTGGTGTAGTAGTTGGCAGAATTGATGGTCAGTTTATTGTGAACCCAACCGTGGAACAAATGGAAAAAAGTGATATCAATTTAAGTGTAGCTGGTACGAAGGATGCCATAAACATGGTGGAAGCAGGGGCCCTAGAAGTACCTGAAGAAACAATGCTTGAGGCGATTATGTTTGGCCATGAAGAAATTAAGAAATTAATTCAATTTCAAGAAGAAATTGTGAGCAAAGTAGGAAAAGCCAAAAGAGAAGTTTCATTATATGAGGTAAATTCTGACTTGGATGCAGAAGTTCGTGAAATGTGTGAACAAGCTCTTGTCGAAGCGATTCAAGTGGAAGAAAAACATGCACGTGAAGAAGCGATTCAAAACGTGAAAGATCATGTTATTTCTATGTACGAAGCAAAAGAGGACGTAGAAGAAGAGACCATTAAACAGGTGAAGCGAGTTTTAGATGACCTTGTGAAAGAAGAAGTTCGCAGATTGATTACAGTGGAGAAAATTCGCCCGGATGGTAGAAAACCTCATGAAATCCGCCCGTTATCCTCAGAGGTCAATCTGTTACCTAGAACACATGGTTCAGGCCTATTCACTCGTGGACAAACTCAAGCTTTGAGCATATGTACACTAGGAGCTTTAGGTGATGTGCAAATTTTAGATGGATTAGGTATCGAAGAATCGAAACGCTTCATGCACCATTATAATTTCCCGCATTTCAGTGTAGGGGAAACAGGTCCTGTCCGTGGTCCTGGCCGACGAGAAATTGGTCATGGTGCATTAGGTGAACGAGCTTTAGAACCTGTTATTCCAAATGAAGCAGATTTTCCATACACCATTCGACTTGTTTCAGAAGTGCTCGAATCAAATGGTTCCACTTCGCAGGCTAGTATTTGTGCAAGCACATTAGCGATGATGGATGCTGGTGTTCCAATTAAAGCGCCAGTTGCAGGTATTGCTATGGGACTTGTGAAGTCTGGGGAGCATTACACGATCTTAACAGATATTCAGGGAATGGAAGACCATCTTGGAGATATGGATTTTAAAGTAGCTGGGACAGAGAAGGGTGTTACAGCTCTCCAAATGGATATAAAAATAGCGGGACTTTCTCGTGAAATCCTTGAAGAAGCGTTACAACAGGCAAAAGAAGGCCGTATGCATATTCTTAATTCAATGTTATCTACCATTTCAACACCAAAAGAACAATTATCAAAATATGCGCCTAAAATTTTAACGATGCATATTAATCC
The DNA here is from genome assembly GCF_018332955.1 of Lederbergia ruris. Classification (NCBI taxonomy): domain Bacteria; kingdom Bacillati; phylum Bacillota; class Bacilli; order Caryophanales; family Bacillaceae; genus Lederbergia; species Lederbergia ruris. Next base: position 46,382 of record NZ_BORB01000015.1, on the reverse strand, counting down.
TGACAAAATTAGAGATGTCATTGGGCCAAGCGGTAAACAAATTAATAAGATTATTGAAGAAACTGGTGTGAAAATTGACATCGAGCAAGATGGTAAAGTGTTTATCTCTTCTGCTGATCAAGCAATGAATGCAAAAGCAAAGAAAATCATCGAGGACCTAGTCCGAGAAGTAGAAGTAGGACAAATGTATTTAGGAAAAATAAAGCGAATTGAAAAATTTGGTGCGTTTGTTGAACTGTTCCCTGGGAAAGATGCACTTATTCATATTTCTCAATTGGATGAGCAAAGAGTTAATAAAGTGGAAGATGTTGTTTCTCTTGGAGATGAAATCCTTGTAAAAGTAATTGAAATTGATAACCATGGACGTGTAAATGCCTCTAGAAAAGTGGTTTTAAAAGACCAAAAAGAAAATCAGAAAACGGATGAATAAAAAACGGGGAGATTCCCCGTTTTTTCTCATGTTTTTGCAACAGTGAGTGTACTATCTTATGTCGCCCCTGGGCAATCGCCTTCCGCTTTTCTTATTTAGTTCTAACCTGTCCGCCTTTTTCATATTTTATGATGAAGGAGGTAGAGCTGATTGAGTGCAAAAAACTTGATAGCCTTTACACTGATTGCTATTCTATCAATATCTGCCATTTTTAATCCATATACAAATCAGTATTTAGGACAATTGAAAAATGGGTATGTACCTACAAGCAAAGGGCAAGATGATTTATATAACCAAATTATAGAAGCAGCGGAATATTACCGGGTGGATTCCCAAGATGCGAAAATCGACCGAGTATGGAAAGCTATGCCTGGATATAATGGCATTCGTGTCGACGAAAAGGCTTCTTATCAAAAAATGAAAAAGAAAAAAGTATTTGATGAGCGGAAGTTAGTCTTTACTCAGGTTAAACCAAAAGTTCATTTAACAGATTTACCGCCTGCGCCAATTTATCGCGGCCACCCTGATAAACCCATGGTTAGTTTTCTGATCAATGTTGCCTGGGGAAATGAATATATTCCTCCCATGCTTGCAACCTTAAAAGAGCATAAAATCAATGCTACATTTTTTTTAGAGGGGCGCTGGGTAAAAGAAAATCCCGAATTAGCGAAAATGATTGTTGACAGTGGTCATGAAATAGGGAATCATTCTTATAGCCATCCCAACATGGCGAATATTAGTACGGAACAAATGAAAGAAGAACTATCAAAGACAAATGATATTATCGAAGCAACGACTAATATTACCCCAACATGGTTTGGACCACCAAGTGGAGCCTACCGGGATGAAACGGTGGAAATTGCGCATCGACAAGGATTAAAAACAGTTATGTGGACTGTAGACACGATCGATTGGAGAAAACCTTCACCTCAAGCCTTAATTCAAAGAGTAATGTCAAACGTTCATCCTGGTGCCATGATTCTTATGCATCCAACAGAACCTACTGCCAAATCATTGGACACATTAATTACAGAAATACATGCTCAGAATTTAAAAATTGGCACCGTAACGAAACTGATGGATGAAGAAAGAATCATTAGACTGGATGGAAAGCAAGATTTAAAATAGGAAGAAACTTAGGGTCCAGTCATTCTATTTAACTTGCCACGTTTTTTGCACCTAGAATAGGAGGAATTGTAAATGATGAAAAAACATACATGCCAAAATGGAGTAAGAGTTGTACTTGAATCAATTCCTACAGTGCGATCTGTCACAATTGGTATTTGGATTGGTGTAGGGTCCCGGGATGAAAATGAAAAAAACAATGGGATCTCGCACTTTTTAGAACATATGTTTTTTAAAGGGACAAAAACTAGAACCGCCAAAGAAATTGCGGAGGCCTTTGACTCAATTGGAGGTCAGGTAAATGCCTTTACTTCAAAAGAATATACTTGTATTTACGCAAAGGTATTAGACAACCACGCAACATACGCGTTGGATGTATTAGCAGATATGTTTTTTCAATCTACCTTTGATGAACGGGAATTAAAAAAAGAAAAGAATGTTGTTTTAGAAGAGATTAAAATGTATGAAGATACTCCGGATGATATCGTCCATGATATGTTGAGTAAAGCTGCTTATCATAACCATCCACTAGGATTTCCGATTTTGGGAACGGAGGAAACATTAAATACATTTACAAGTGATATGTTACATCAATATATCTATGATATGTATACACCGGACAACATTGTTATTTCGGTCGCAGGTAATATTGATGAGAATTTTATTGTTCAGATTGATAAACTGTTCGGCTCGTTTGAAAGAGGGAAAAATAAATTTTCGAATGAAAAACCAATGTTTTATTCAGAACAGGTGGCGAAACAGAAAAAGACTGAACAAGCCCACCTTTGCCTAGGTTTTGAAGGATTACCGATTGGTTCAGAGAAAATTTATGATCTGATTGTGATGAACATTATTTTTGGTGGTGGAATGTCCTCACGTCTGTTTCAAGAAGTTCGAGAAGAAAGAGGATTAGCCTATTCAGTCTTCTCCTATCACTCTTCTTATAAAGATACAGGGACATTGGTCATATATGGGGGAACAGCTGCTAACCAGTTAGATGAACTCCAAGATACAATATTTTCTACTTTAGCCCAGTTTAAAAATGATGGCATTTCACAAAAAGAATTACAAAATAGTAAAGAACAGTTGAAAGGAAACTTAATGCTTAGTTTAGAGAGCACAAATAGTCGAATGGGCAGAATTGGTAAAAATGAGTTGTTATTAAAGAAACATCGTTCGCTGGATGATATTATCAGTGATATAGATCGTGTGACAGTAGATTCTGTTTACCAGTTAACAAGTGAAATCTTTACGACTCAATTCACCTCCGCTCTAATCAGTCCTCATTCACATCCAAGTTCAAAAGTTATTTAGGCCTACAGGAAGTAGGTCACAAAGGCGTTGCGACAAACAGGACGTTTTAGTGCAGGCGAAACGACAGGACGTCGTAGCCTAAGCCTTCCAACAGGATGTTGCGATCTTAGCCTTTGATCCTTAATCCCCTTATCACTTGATAAGGGAATTTTGCTTCTAAAATGAATGCATGCCCACTATATATGATAGTAGGAATGTATAAAAGGGGAGAAGAGGATGCGACTTAGTGAACTTGGCGGGAAAGAAATTGTTGATTATCGGAAAGCGAAAAGATTAGGAGTTCTCGGACAAACAGACCTAGAAATTAATGCAAAGACAGGAGAAATTAATTGTTTAATCATTCCGACAGGCAAATGGATAGGAAAAAAAACGGGAAATGAAATAAAAGTGCCTTGGCATTATATTCGAACAATCGGTACAGACATGGTCATTTTGGAAGTGCCAGAAAATAAATAATCTACGATTAGAGCTATGATGGAAAATGGCATACATTATCTGAAGAAGGGGATCCTCCTCTTCTTTTTTTATTTGTTGATAATTAAGCACAGCAAAAGGGCGCATACATACAATAATCTTGCAGAGGATGTTTATCCTCCTTTTTGAACACGAACTTCCAGTGATATTTATCGTAAAGAAGGTGAACACCATTGATGTTGACAGAAATGCAAATCGCTGTATTGGGTGGTGATGCTAGGCAGCTAGAAATTGTTAAAAAATTAACAGAACTAGATGCTAAATTATATTTAATCGGATTTGAACAATTAGCGCAGACTTTTTCTGGAGCCGTTAAAGAAAAAATCAATGATGTTGATTTTTCAAAAATAGACGCCCTGATTCTGCCAGTGCCAGGTACCAACTTAGCAGGTGAAGTAGATACAATATTCTCCAATGAAAAAATCATTGTAACAGAAAAAACACTTCGTGAAACGCCATCCCATTGTAAAATTTATTCCGGTATTAGCAATGCCTATCTCGATAAAATATCTAAAAAAGCGAATCGAGAACTTGTTCAATTATTCAAACGCGATGATGTTGCCATTTATAATTCGATTCCGACGGTCGAAGGAACCATTATGATGGCGATTCAAAATACTGATATAACAATACATCAATCTTCTGTTGCCGTTTTAGGATTTGGAAGGGTTGGAATGAGTGTAGCTAGAACGTTTTCTTTACTGGGAGCAAAAGTAAAAGTTGGGGCAAGAGATCTTGCTCATCTAGCGAGGATTACAGAAATGGGGCTAGAACCCTTTCATTTAGATGCATTGAAAGATGAGGTAAAGGATTTAGATATTTGCATTAATACCATTCCCCATCCAGTTCTAACAGCTGGGATCATTGCGGGAATGCCGACAAACACATTAATTATTGATTTAGCTTCTAAACCTGGTGGAACGGATTTTCGTTATGCAGAGAAACGTGGAGTGAAGGCTCTACTTGCTCCAAGTTTGCCTGGGATCGTCGCCCCTAAAACAGCGGGGCAAATTTTAGCCAATATCCTTTCACAATTACTATTAGAGGATCTTGAGATTAGAGAGGAGAATGTATAATGAATTTGCAAAATAAACGAATTGGGTTCGGGATCACAGGATCTCATTGTACTTATGATCAAGTTGTTCCACAGATAGACAAATTGGTGGGTTTGGGTGCTGAAGTTGTTCCAGTTGTCACCTTTACCGTTCAGAACACAAATACAAAATTCGGGAATGGAGCCGATTGGGTAGAAAAGGTAGAAGAAATTACAGGAAGGAAAGTCATTGATTCGATGGTTGCAGCAGAACCTTTAGGGCCAAAAGAACCGTTGGATTGCATGGTTATTTCCCCATTGACAGGAAATTCAATGAGTAAATTTGCGAACGCCTTGACCGATTCTCCTGTTTTAATGGCAGCAAAAGCAACATTAAGAAATCGCCGTCCTGTTGTATTAGGGATATCGACCAATGATGCTTTAGGACTAAACGGTGTCAACTTAATGCGCTTAATATCAGCCAAAAATATCTATTTTATCCCTTTCGGTCAAGATGACCCCATCAATAAACCGACTTCCATGGTTTCAAAAATGGAGTTGCTTCCTGAAACTGTTATGGCTGCACTTGAAGGGAAACAACTACAACCAGTAGTTCAAGAGTATCGGTAACAAAAATAGAATTCAATGCAACCCCCATTGATTGGGGGTTAACACTGTATTCGACAGGTTTTTATCAAAAAATTATCGTTAGCTGCTTTAAATATGATAATATATTAATATTAATGAATAAAAACAACGATATTTATAGTGCGTGTTCAAAAAGGAGGATAAAAAGGACCAAGAAGTTCGAGCCGGCGCAGTTTCGAGCAGCAGAATGTATGCTTTTAAATACATGAGCAGCGCAGAAACAAGCCAACGAAGAAATTCGCAGTGTCATTTTTACCGGACTTTTTGAACAACCTCTTATAGTTTGTTGGAGTGGAAGGGGAATTTAGATGTTAAAGAAACAAGGCTTTCATGTTGCTGTAATGGGGGCAACCGGGGCGGTAGGCAGGCAGATCATTCAAACATTAGAAAAGAGAAATTTTCCTATATCTCAATTAACTTTGCTGTCTTCAGCTCGTTCAGCTGGTACAAAACTGAAATTTAAAGAAGAAACGATTACTGTTCAAGAGGCCGTTCCAGAGTCTTTTGAAGATGTTGATATTGCTTTATTTAGTGCGGGTGGGAGTATATCGCAAAAATTTGCTTCAGAGGCTGTCCAACGTGGTGCAATTGTAGTGGATAATACGAGCGCTTTTCGTATGGATCCTGAAGTTCCGCTTGTGGTTCCAGAGGTGAATGCACATAAACTTCGAGATCATAAGGGTATTATTGCTAATCCCAATTGTTCTACGATTCAGATGGTTGCAGCGTTAGAACCCATTCACAAAGCTTTTGGACTTAAAAAAGTGATTGTTTCTACTTATCAAGCTGTTTCAGGTGCAGGAGCTGAAGCTATTCAAGAGTTAAATGACGAAGCGAATGCGATTCTAAATAATCAAGAATATAAGCCTTCCGTTTTGCCTGTTGCAAGTGGAGATAAGCATTACCAAATCGCTTTTAACGCCATTCCGCAAATCGATGTATTTACAGATAATGGATTCACATTTGAAGAAATGAAAATGATCAATGAAACAAAGAAAATTATGGAAATGCCAGAACTGAAAGTAGCCGCAACTTGTGTACGTCTACCAGTTGAAACAGGTCACTCTGAATCTGTCTATGTTGAATTAGATAGAGAAGATCTTAAGGTGCAAGATTTATGGGAGGTTCTTTCAGAAGCACCTGGTATTACACTTCAAGACCAACCTGAAGAGCAAATTTACCCAATGCCTGCAACAGCTGTTGGGAAAGATGATGTCTTTGTGGGAAGAATCAGACAAGACCTTGACGAAAAGTCTGGTTTCCACATGTGGATCGTTGCAGATAACTTGTTAAAGGGTGCAGCATTGAATACAATACAAATTGCAGAAAGTCTAATTAAGTTAGGGTTAGTAACGAAGTAGGAATTGTTCATTATAGGGGTGTCATCATGAAAATAATCATCCAAAAATTTGGCGGAACATCGGTTCAAAATCATGAAACGAGACAATATGCTCATAAGCACATTCAGAATGCCATTAAACAAGGGTATAAGGTGGTCGTAGTGGTTTCCGCCATGGGAAGAAGCGGAGCTCCATATGCGACCGATACATTATTATCACTTGTAGGCGGCTCTAACACCTTTTTGAATAAAAGGGAACAAGATCTATTGCTTTCATGTGGTGAAACGATCTCAAGTGTTGTTTTTACGAATGAATTATTAGAAAAGGGATTGAAAGCTACGGCTTTAACTGGGGCTCAAGCAGGCTTCATCACAACAAATGATCATACGAACGCAAAAATTAATGAAATGAATTGTAAAAGGCTTTTAAAGCAATTAGAGTCAATGGATGTAGTGGTTGTTGCCGGTTTTCAAGGAGCAACAAAAGAAGGAGACGTGACCACGATTGGAAGGGGAGGCAGTGATACTTCTGCTGCAGCTTTAGGTGCAGCCTTAAACGCCGAATGGATTGACATTTATACCGATGTCGACGGCATGATGACAGCTGACCCAAGATTAGTTAAAAAAGCACGTTCCCTTTCATCTGTGACTTATAATGAAGTATCGAATATGGCCTATGAGGGGGCAAAAGTGATCCACCCAAGGGCTGTAGAAATTGCGATGCATGCTAAAATACCGATTAGAATCAAATCAACTTACACTGATTCTCCAGGAACGCTCGTAACTTCCTTAGATGCTCAAACCGAAAAATTTGCTGTAAAAGAGCGACTTGTAACCGGAATTGCTTATGTTCCCAATGTTTCTCAGATAAAGGTGAATGCGAATAAAGGGGAATATAACCTTCAAGCCGATGTGTTTAAAGCAATGGCAAATGAAGGCATTAGTATCGACTTTATTAATATTTCTCCTAATAATGTGATCTATACTGTTCCTTCTACTGTATTGGGAAAAGCTGTATCTGCTTTAGAGAAAATCGGATATACCCCTAGTGTGGAAAGTAATTGTGCAAAGGTTTCTGTTGTTGGGGCAGGGATTACAGGTGTTCCTGGAGTAACAGCTAAGATCGTCGCAGCCTTATCTGATAAGGAAATTAGGATACTTCAATCAGCTGATAGTCATACCACAATTTGGGTGCTCGTAAATGGGGATGATTTAGTCAATGCAGTGAATGCTTTGCACGATGTATTTGAACTACAAAATGAAGAAGTTCAGTACGAACGATAAGGATGGAGGTGTTTTTATGGTTCATTTCGGCCGAGTGTCAACAGCGATGGTCACTCCCTTTGATCGCAAAGGGAACATCGATTTCTCAAAAACCACAATGTTAATTGATCATTTGATTAACCAAGGTAGTGATTCTCTTTTAGTTGCTGGCACAACAGGCGAGTCGCCAACATTAACGACTGAGGAAAAGTTAGCCTTATTCGAACATGTAGTAAAAACAGTGGGTGGGAGAGTCCCTGTTATTGCTGGAACAGGCAGTAATAATACGTATGCTTCTGTAGAGTTAACAAAGAAAGCCGAGGAAATTGGCGTTGATGCTATTATGCTAGTCGCTCCTTATTATAATAAGACCAATCAAAAGGGACTATATGAGCATTTTTCAACAATTGCCCGGTCAACCAATCTACCTGTTATGATTTATAATATTCCAGGAAGATCTGTTATTAATATTGAGCCTGAAACGATCATTGAATTAGCCAAAATCGATAATATTATTGCAGCCAAAGAAGCGAGTGGTAATCTTGATGCGATGGCTCAGATTATCGCCGAAACTAAAGAAGATTTTCTTTTATATAGTGGGGATGATGGTTTAACTTTACCAGTCATGTCTATTGGAGGTTGTGGCGTTGTCTCGGTTGCTAGTCATGTAATTGGTCCAGAAATGCAACAGATGATTCAATTGTATGAACGAGGAGAAACTGCCCAGGCAGGTCAACTCCATAGAGACCTTTTACCGATCATGCGGGGATTGTTTGCAGCTCCAAGTCCTGTTCCGGTTAAAACCGCATTACAATTACTTGGATTTGATGTAGGTTCGGTTCGCCTCCCACTCGTTCCCTTAACAAGTGATGAGCGTGTTAAATTAAATGATTTGTTATCAACAATTAGATAATTAAAGTACGTGTTCAAAACCCGGACTTTTTGAAAGTAAACCTAAAGAACTGTCTCAATAATGGGATTTAGCCTTTCCTCTATATAGGATAGAGAAATGCGTTTAAAGGCTAAACTCTCCGGGACAGTTCTTTTTCTATGGTGCAGGGAGACTTCAGATAGATACCCAAATGTTTGCGGTATTCTTATTGTGAAGTAAATAAGCTTGTACAGGTTATGTACATTCAAGTATAATGAAACTACTGATGAAGATCGGAAATAATTGGTAGGAGGAAAAGATTTTGGCAAAAACAAAAAACGAAGTCATCAAAGTCATACCATTGGGGGGAGTAGGAGAGATCGGCAAAAATATGTATGTCATCGAAATCGATTCGGAAATCTTTATTATCGATGCCGGTCTTATGTTCCCTGAAAATGAAATGTTAGGTATCGATATTGTCATACCTGATATTACATGGCTTGTTGAACAGAAAGATCGAATTAAAGCGATATTCCTAACACATGGACATGAAGATGCGATCGGAGCATTGCCATATATTTTTCGAAAATTAAAAGTACCTGTTTACGGATCAAAATTAACAATTGCATTAGCTAAAGAAAAAATGAAAGAGCAAAATGTGAAAACAGAAGGTTATTTTCATACGATCAAATCAAGTTCTCGCTTAAGATTTGATGGTGTGAACGTTACTTTCTTTCATACAACCCACAGTATCCCCGATTCCCTTGGAGTTTGCATCCATACCTCTGAAGGGAAAATCGTCCATACAGGAGATTTTAAATTTGACCAAGCTGCTACTGAATTATATCGTTCGGAAATGGGAAAAATGGCAAATATTGGAGAGTCAGGAGTCTTATGTCTATTATCGGACAGTACAGAAGCGGAGCGACCAGGTTTTGCGATTTCGGAATCTGTTACAGGAAGAGAAATTTCTGATGCATTCCATGCTGCCAAAGGAAGAATCATTGTAGCTTGTTTTGCTTCCAATTTTATTAGAATTCAACAAGCCCTTGACGCAGCATTTGAAAACAATCGTAAAGTAGCGGTGGTTGGTAAAAGTATTGAAAAAAGCTTTGAAATCGCATTAAAATTAGGTTATATTACGGTAAAAAATCCTGAGAATATTATCCCTATTCATGACATTGAGAAATTTAAAGATCATGAAGTGGCGATTATTTTTACTGGTGTCATGGGGGAACCTATTGAAGCCCTGCAAAAAATGGCGCGGCAAAATCATAAGAAAATTAATGTGAAAAAGGGAGATACCGTACTTATTACAGCTACCCCGTCTCCAGCGCTTGAGACTAGCTTGTTTAAAACAATTGATATGCTAAGTCGAGCAGGAGCAACAGTAGGATCATCCAATCGGAAGGGTTATGTTTCTGGGCATGGAAGTCAAGAAGACTTAAAGTTGATGTTAAATCTAATGAAACCCAAATATTTTATCCCGATTCAGGGAGAATATCGAATGCTATACTCCCATGCTAAATTGGCCGAAGAAGTCGGTGTACCGAAAGATCACATTTTCATCCCGGGAAAAGGGGATGTGATCGAATATAAAAACGGGAAAATGTCCGCTGGAAAACGAGTTCAATCCGGAAATGTTTTAATTGATGGAAGTGGTGTTGGTGACGTCGGGAATATCGTTTTACGAGATCGAAAACTATTATCCCAGGACGGCATTTTTATCGTCGTTGTCACGATTAATAAGAAAAATAAAAGAATTGCTTCAGGTCCTGAAATTATTTCAAGAGGCTTCGTATATGTACGCGAATCTGAAAAATTGCTTGATGAAGCTTCCGAAATCGTCCGGGGAATTGCGGAAGAAGCCATTGCAGAAAATACATTCGACTGGGCAAGTTTCAAGCAAGATATTAGAGACCGCCTAAACCATTTTCTCTATGAGCAAACGAAACGCAGACCAATGATCCTTCCGATTATTATGGAGGTATAATATAAAAGCTGCTCCCTAAAACTAAAAATGGGGGTGGCTTTTTTAATGGCTTTCATTTTTCTTTTCTATCTGCATGAAAAAATCTCCTCCGTTCATACTATAGATATTATTTGTTCAAGCGAGGGAGGATATTATGAGCCAGTCCTATAGAGCTAATGCAGAATCTGAACAAGAACCAAATCGTCAAAATGAGGAAAAGGGAGAAGAGGTTGTTGAAAAAATTCAGCAACTCGGCCAAACGAAAGTTCCTGAACTATCACAAGACAGCAATATTCACTGTTTAACGATCATTGGCCAAATCGAAGGGCATATGCAATTGCCACCCCAAAACAAAACGACAAAATATGAACACATCATTCCTCAATTAGTCGCAATTGAACAGAATCCTAAAATAGAAGGGTTACTAGTCGTTTTAAATACAGTAGGTGGGGATGTAGAGGCTGGACTTGCCATCTCAGAAATGATAGCGACGATCTCGAAACCGACTGTCTCCATTGTATTAGGTGGAGGTCATTCGATTGGAGTTCCAATTGCTGTATCGTGCGATTACTCATATATTGCAGAAAGCGCCACGATGACGATTCACCCAATACGGTTAACCGGACTTGTTATCGGTGTTCCCCAATCATTTGAATATATGGATAAAATGCAAGAACGCGTTGTAAAATTCGTCACAAAGCATTCCAATATTTCAGAAGAAGTGTTCAAGGATTTAATGTTTGCCAAAGGGAATCTTACAAGAGATATTGGAACGAATGTAGTAGGGGAAGACGCAGCGAAAATAGGTTTAATTGATGAGGTTGGAGGTATAGGGAATGCTATCCAAAAGCTTCGAGAGCTAATTACAGCTAAACAAAATAACTCACCAGGTGGAGATTTGATCCAATGATTATCCATACGATTGTCCCACCAGAACTTATTTTTCAAGGATTAGAGCAAGAGTTCGCGAGTCAACAAATGATTACAAGAAATGGCATTCCGTTAATAGTGGAACAAGATGACAATATGTATAAAGTCGTGCGAATAATGAGTAGTAATCCCGATGATTATTTGAGAAATGATTTGTACCCTGGCGCCCTCATTTCTCTGTATGACAACTGATCATCGTCAATAGGAGCTGTCCAAAAAGTCCGTTCATTGACTTTCTGGACAGCTCCTATTTTTATAGCCTTTTAAAAATAGGGGGGATTATCCAAATATGGTATAATATACACATTAAAAAATTGGGAATCCTAAATGGTGAACGGACTGCTTTTTTATCCTTCGTGTAATATTATGAATTGGGCAAGGTGATAGTATGGCAAAAAATAAACGTAAAAGCCGAAAACGCTCGAAAAAAAAGATGCAAGAAATTTTAAAGTTTGAAATAACAGGGATTATATTACTCGCATTATGTTTGATTATTATTGTAACGGGTGACAAGCTTTTTCCGATGAATTATCCTTTTTATTTTCTATTTGGTGAATGGCATATTGTTGGTCCATTAGGACTTATTGGAATTGCGGGATATATGATCATTAAGAGGGAAAGACCTACCTTTATTAGTTATCGGCTTTTTGGAATTTATATTATCATTGCCTGCTTGTTACTTTTATCGCATATTAAATTCTTCGATTTGAAAATTGAGAGCGGAAAAATTCAGGGTGTCAGTATTATTGCCAATACCTTTCATGATTTTTTTCAGATTGTAAAGGGAAATACCTCGACTAAGGAATTTGGCGGTGGAATGGTTGGAGCTATTTTAACTTCTGTTACCTACTTTATTTTTGGATCTTTAGGAACAAAAATTTTAAGCTTCTTTCTTATGATTATTGGTCTTATGTTGATTACAGGAAAATCAATCGGAGAACTGTTTGCAAAGATTGGGAATTCGTTAGCTGTTTTTATAAAAAAGCAGTGGGAACAATTAAAATTAGATGTAAAAGAATGGCGTGAAGATCAAAAAAAGAAGAAAGAAGAACAAAAACAAAAGGAACATCAGGATGGGAACAAAGAAAATGTGACAGATGCACACCAAAAAGAAATGGATGCTGCAGAGGATGAATTTGACAGTATCCCTGAACCCATTATCTCAAGTTTTACGGAACGGGCATACCAAGAAATGGACGAGTTAGAGGAGGAGCAGAATAAAGAAGAAATAGAAAAGACAATAGATGAATCAGTACCGCCAATGGCTTTTACTGAGCATGAAAATGTAGATTATCAACTTCCTTCTATACAACTTTTAAAAAGACCAAAAGCGACTGATCAAACCAATGAATATCAATTAATCCAGGCAAATGCATCAAAGCTTGAAAAAACGTTTCAAAGTTTCGGGGTAAAGGCAAAAGTAACACAGGTTCATCTTGGTCCAGCTGTAACGAAATATGAAGTTCATCCTGAAGCCGGTGTGAAAGTGAGCCGAATTGTGAGTCTTAGTGACGATATTGCTCTTGCCCTAGCCGCTAAGGATATTCGTATGGAGGCCCCTATCCCTGGAAAATCAGCTATTGGAATTGAAGTCCCTAACTCGGAGGTTGCGATGGTATCACTGCGTGAAGTATTGGAATCGAAAGAAAATGATAAGCCGGAAGCGAAACTGCAAATTGGTTTGGGACGAGATATTACCGGGCAAGCAGTAGTAGCGGAATTAAATAAAATGCCTCACATGCTTGTTGCCGGTGCTACTGGAAGCGGGAAGAGTGTTTGTATTAATGGAATTATTACAAGTATTTTAATGAGGGCGAAACCTCATGAAGTGAAAATGATGATGATTGATCCGAAAATGGTGGAGTTAAATGTTTATAATGGTGTCCCCCATTTACTCGCCCCTGTTGTGACAGACCCTAAAAAGGCATCTCAAGCTCTTATGAAAGTAGTGAATGAGATGGAAAGACGGTATGAGTTATTTTCACACACAGGTACGAGAAATATTAGTGGCTATAATGAATTTATAGTAAGAATGAATGCGGAAAACGATGAAAAGCAACCGCTGTTACCATACATTGTTGTCATTGTCGATGAATTAGCAGATTTAATGATGGTGGCATCAAATGATGTGGAAGATGCCATCACTAGGCTGGCACAAATGGCTCGGGCCGCTGGAATCCATCTCATCATTGCTACTCAAAGGCCATCAGTCGATGTGATTACAGGTGTTATAAAAGCTAATATTCCTTCTAGAATTGCGTTTGCTGTATCATCGGCAACAGACTCGCGTACGATTTTAGATTCAGGAGGAGCAGAAAAATTGTTAGGACGAGGGGATATGCTGTTCTTACCGGTAGGAGCTTCAAAACCCATTAGAATTCAAGGAGCCTTTCTATCAGATCAAGAAGTAGAGGAAGTAGTTGAATATGTGATCGGTCAACAAAAAGCTCAGTATCAAGAAGAAATGATCCCGGATGATGTCCCAGAGGTCGTAGAAGAAGTAACGGATGAGCTCTATGAGGAAGCTGTACAATTAATAGCCGAAATGCAAACCGCCTCGGTCTCCATGCTTCAACGACGATTTAGAATTGGTTATACGAGGGCGGCAAGATTAATAGACGAAATGGAAATGCGCGGAATTGTCGGACCATACGAAGGAAGTAAACCAAGGACTGTATTAATCCCTAAAAGTAGTATAGAAGAGCATAGCTCCTAGAAAAGCGGAAGGCGGTTATTTGACCTCAATCCCCTACCGCCTGAGCTAGACAAAAAGATTGTCTGATCGATTAGCTACCTGTTCGCATATTTCATATTTAATAACATAAAATAAAGTGCATCACTTATATTTCTTTGATGCACTTTATTATAAAAATATTATGTAAAGTAACGCGCGCATCCCTTTTAACTATCATTAATGGAGGTTTAACCAATGGAATTTGAAAAAGAACATATTGTAAAAATGAACGGTTTTACTCTACATATGCTGCAGACTGAGAAATATAAAACCAATACGATTGTCTGGAAAATGAAAGCTCCCCTGCAAAAAGAAACGGCTACATTAAGAGCGTTATTGCCATTAGTTATGCAAAGTAGCACAAAGAAATATTCTACTACTGGTGCGTTACGATCCTATTTGGATGAATTTTATGGTGCATCTTTTTACGCGGATACGAGTAAAAAGGGAGAAGAAAACATCATTAGTTTTACATTAGAAATAGCAAATGAGAAATATTTGCAAGACAAAACTCCTCTTTTACATAAGGGGGTTGAATTTTTAACTGAAGTGTTACTTCATCCCAATGTCACGAATGACCAATTCGATGATAAAACAATGAAAAAGGAAAAAAGAGGATTAAAAGAAAGAATTCATTCTCTTTATGATGATAAAATGCGCTATGCGACCGTCCGCTTGGTAGAGGAAATGTGTAAAAATGAGCCCTATTCGATTCAGCCAACTGGAGAACTCAATGAAATTGATGGGATTACAGGTGAACAGCTTTACGAATATTACCAACAAGCTCTTAACGAGGATCAAATTGATTTGTATATCATCGGAGACATTCAGTTATCGGAAGTCCAAAATTTATTTTCAGTTTTGTCTCTTTCCGATCGGGTCATGAAGCAAAAAAATAGACCAGCAAAAAAGGATATTGAGGAAATTAATGTAGTAAAAGAACATCAGGACTTAAATCAAGGTAAATTAAATATTGGCTGCCGCACAAATATTCTTCTTGGAGATCAAGAATACTACGCTTTACAGATGTTTAATGGTATTTTTGGTGGATTTGCTCACTCAAAACTGTTTATTAATGTACGGGAAAAAGAAAGTCTAGCTTATTACGCTGCAAGTCGAATTGAAAGTCATAAAGGTTTACTGATGATCATGTCAGGGATCGAAAATCAAAATTATGATAAAGCCGTTTCCATCATTAAGGAACAATTGGAAATGATGAGGTTAGGCGAATTTACGGATAAAGAAATCGAGCAAACAAAGGCAGTCATTAAAAATGAGCTTTTGGAAACTCTTGATTCTCCTAAAGGTTTTATAGAGGTTCTCTATAATAATTATATAGGAGATAAAAATATCACGTTAGCGAATTGGCTTGAACGGATTCAAGCAGTTTCAAAAGAAGAAATTATTGAAGTAGCCAAGAAGATCGAAATGGATACGATTTACTTTTTGGCTGGAACGGAAGGTGAGTAAAAAATGAATAAAGTAGAATTTACTCAAATAAACGAAACATTGTATCATGAAAAATTGGATAATGGCTTAGATGTTTATATTTTACCTAAACCTGGATTTAATAAAACCTATGTGACGTTTACAACAAAATATGGTTCCATTGATCATCATTTCAAACCACTTAATCAAGCTGAATTTAAACGTGTCCCTGATGGCATCGCCCATTTTCTAGAACATAAGATGTTTGAAAAAGAGGATGGGGATACTTTTCAAACATTTAGTAAACAAGGGGCATCGGCCAATGCCTTTACATCTTTTGATCGGACCGCTTATTTATTTTCCAGTACAGATCATGTAAAACTTAATTTAAAAACTTTGTTGGATATGGTTCAAAAACCTTATTTTACTGAAAAGACGGTAGAAAAGGAAAAAGGGATCATTGGCCAGGAAATTATGATGTATGACGATAACCCTGATTGGAGGGCTTATTTCGGGACAATCGAAAATATGTATCATCATCATCCAGTGAAAATAGATATTGCTGGTACGGTAGAATCCATATCACATATTACGGCTGAATTGCTCTATGAATGTTATGAGACCTTTTACCACCCGAGTAATATGATGTTATTCGTCACAGGACCACTCGATCCTACGGAAATCATGACGTTCATTCGGGATGATCAGGCGGCAAAGCAGTATCAAGCAGCACCAGAAATTGAGCGCATGTTTGAGAACGAGCCAGAAACAGTCGCTCAAAAAATGCAGGTGCTAGAAATGAATGTACAGACACCTAAATGTTTTGTAGGAGTGAAATCTACAAAGATTGACCAAACAGGTAAAGAAATGTTAAAAAATGAATTATCTACATCTCTTTTTATGGACATATTGTTTGGCAAAAGCTCTGATTTGTATGAAGAGTTATATACAAGTGAATTAATTGATGATACCTTTCAATATGAATATTCACAAGAACAAAGCTATGGTTTTGCCATTATTGGCGGAAACACGAAAAAACCTGAAGAGCTTGCGAATAAGGTGAATAGCATTTTGTTAGAGGCAAAGACTGGGAAATATATTACAGAAGAAACACTAGAAAGAGCTAAGAAAAAACGAATTGGTCGATTTCTACGCTCACTAAATTCCCAGGAGTACATTGCGAATCAATTCACAAGATTTATTTTTAATGAAATGAATTTATTCGATGTTGTTCCCGTATTAGAGAAATTGACCATTCAAGATGTTTTATCAGCGGCTAATGATTTGATTGAAGAAAGCCGGATGACGGTTTGTCAAGTTGTTCCAAAACAGTAAATTGGCAACGGATTTCTAAAAGTGTTTTGCCCGGTCCCGAATTGTGCGTGCCGGGCATTTTTAATTGAAGGAGCGAGGGGAATAAGATGCGGAAATTTGCTTTAATCACTGGGGCTAGCGGAGGGATTGGTTCAGCGATAGCTGAAGAACTAGCTAGTCAAGGATGGAATCTCTATTTACATTATCATAAAAATAAGCAAAATGTATTTCATTTAATGAATCAATTAAACCAATATAATATAGAATGTATTCCAATTTGTACCGATTTATCAACGAGAGAGGGGACTAACCAGCTTCTTGAGAACATCTTCCAAATTGATGCAATTGTTTATTGTTCTGGTTCGGCACCATATGGTCTTTTTTCTGACTTGGATGAAATGGAAATGGACAAAATGTGGCAACTTCATATAAAAAGTCCGATGGTATTGGTCCAAGCATTATTACCCCGTTTAATGCAACGTCCATCTTCTCGTATTGTGCTTATTAGCTCAATATGGGGACAAACAGGAGCGGCTTGTGAAGTGATATACTCGACCGTTAAGGGGGCGCAAATAGCGTTCGTTAAATCATTAAGTAAAGAAACAGCGAGTTCAAGCCTACGAATTAATTGTGTTGCTCCTGGGGCAGTCAAAACGAATATGTTAGCCCAGTTTAATTCACAAGAATTACAAGATCTTGAATCCGCTATTCCCCTCGGATACATAGCTGAACCACAAGATATTTCTGGCGCTGTTTCTTTCTTATTATCTGAAAAGTCTTCCTATATAACTGGACAAGTTTTAGCAGTAAATGGTGGCTGGTATACATGATTTCCAAAGAATAATGTAATTTTGACTTGTACATAATAACTGTGAAGTTGTTCAATTAAAGGAGGATATGACATGTCAATTCTTAATAATTGGGATCAATGGAAAAACTTTTTAGGTGACCAACTTGATGATGCACAGGATCAAGGAATGTCCGGAAAAGTTATTAATAAAATGGCCCATCATGTAGGCGATTATTTAGCCAATCATGTAGACCCGAAAAATGAGCAACAAAGAGTTTTATCTGACCTTTGGTCTGTTGCTTCGGAGGAAGAACAAGAAGCCATTGCTAGTGTGATGGTAAAGCTTGTAGAAAATAACAGTACTAAATAATATCGAAGGACAAATTGACTGGTTCTAAAGTAATTTCTTTTCCCTTTTTCGAAAAGAAAACGCTCTAGAACCAGTCTTTTTTTCGTCTCATTCACAATATGTTTTTCTTTCAAATTAAATGATTATCCGTTATTATATATACTAGACATCTTTACGTAAACTTTAGTTTGACCGAGGAGTGGGTCGCAGTGGATCGGAAAGAATGGTATTTTGAATATGAGATTACAATTGATCGACCCGGTCTTTTAGGAGATATCTCTTCGTTATTAGGGATGCTATCGATTAATATCGTTAGCATTAATGGGGTAGATAGTGGAAGACGTGGTCTTTTGATACGTGCTAGTAATGAAATGCAAATAAAACGATTAGAATCGATTTTAGATACAGTTGATACAATTAAAGTGACAAAGATGAGGGAACCAAAGCTTCGTGATCGTTTAGCAGTTAGACATGGTCGCTATATTCAACGGGATATGGATGACAAAAAGACATTTCGATTTGTTCGGGACGAACTAGGACTTCTTGTAGACTTTATGGCTGAATTATTTAAACAAGAAGGGCATAAACTAATTGGGATTAGGGGAATGCCACGAGTGGGGAAAACTGAATCAGTGGTGGCCTCGAGTGTTTGTGCAAATAAAAAATGGCTGTTTGTTTCTTCCACTTTATTAAAACAAACGATACGTAAGGAATTAATTAAGGATGAATACGATGCCGACAATATCTTTATTATTGATGGGATTGTATCTAGAAAGCGTGCAGATGAAAGGCATTTGCAGCTTGTCCGAGAAATTATGCGGCTCCCCGCTGTGAAAGTAATCGAACATCCCGATATTTTTGTTCAGCATTCTGAGTATTCGATTGAAGATTTCGATTATATTATCGAACTAAGAAATACACATGAGGAAAAAATTACATACGAAGCGGTTTCGCAAAACAACCTTTTTAGTGAACCTAATTTTGGGTTTGATTTTTAGGATAGGCAGGTGTTGGCATTGTCAGATTTAGGTAGCAGACTGCGGATGGCGCGAGAGGAAAAAAGTCTTACATTGGACGAACTTCAAGCTATTACAAGAATACAGAAACGGTATCTGTCTGCGATTGAAGAAGGAAATTTTGAAGTGATGCCAGGGAAGTTTTATACCCGGGCATTTATTAAGCAATACGCTGAGGCTGTTGATCTTGAGCCTGAAGTTCTGTTTGAGGAATATAAAAATGAGATCCCTGTAGCTTATGAAGATGATTTGCCTGAGAAATTAACACGTGTACAATCGCGAAATTCAGTGTCACGTAAAACGTCGAAAATTATCGAGTTTTTTCCTAAAATTTTAATGGCTATTTTCTTTATAGCGATTGTGGTTTTGATATGGTATTTAGTAACCAATTTTCTAACTTCAAATGATAAAAATCCAGTAGATAAGCAAAATGAAGGGATTAATATTACCGAATCAAATGATGTATCTCCGCCTGATACCAGTGAAGGTGATGAGGAGGATCAGACGGATTCAACCGAGCAAGATGAATCAGAGAATACGAATGATCAATCAGAAGAAAGTGAAGAAGAGGAAGAGCAGAAAATCACGATGGAAGGAGTTTCAGGAAATACAACAACTTATGAGGTTACCAATGCTGCCGATAAGTATGAAGTGACGGTAAAAGCGACGGATTCTGGAGAAGCATGGATTCAAGTGACCAATAATAGCGATAAACAATACGCGTCTAAGAAAATAGCTAACGGGGAAAGTGAAACGTATGATTTCTCCGAAGACTCAGAAGCGTACATTCGGACGGGGAGAGCAATGGATACGGAAATCTATGTAAATGACGAGAAACTAGAATTGGAAAGCGATGCGACCGTACAAAATATTATTATAAAGTTTAATAAGCAACAACAATAATTTTCCCGCCGCTTGCCGGCGGTTATTTTTACTAAGTTTAAATTGAGAGAGTTTTAAGCATTTGATTGGGAGGAACTGTGTTCATGAATTTGCCGAATAAAATTACTGTATCTAGAATCTTACTAATTCCGATTTTTTTAATATTTATGCTTGTCCCCTTTCGTTGGGGCATTGTACATCTTCCCGGAACAGAAATTAAACTGGCCCATCTGATCGGTGCCTTGATTTTTATTATTGCAGCAGTGACAGATTGGGTAGATGGTTATTTTGCGCGAAAATACGAATTGGTGACAACTTTAGGTAAGTTTTTGGATCCGCTTGCCGATAAACTACTTGTTTCTGCGGCCCTTATTGTTTTGGTTGAAATGCAACTCGCCCCTTCATGGATCGTCATCATTATCATTAGTCGGGAATTCGCCGTTACAGGACTACGCCTTGTATTGGCTGGCTCAGGTGAGGTAGTTGCAGCGAATATGTTGGGAAAAATAAAAACATGGACGCAAATTATTGCTATTTCGGCCTTGCTTCTTAATAATATCTTTTTTGAAGCAATCGGGTTCCCTTTTGCTTTAATCGCTTTATGGGTGGCGATGATTTTTACAATCTGGTCTGGATATGAATACTTTTACAAAAATAGAAAAGCTCTATTAAATTCAAAATAATGATTATAATATAGGGAAGGAATTGCTGGAATGAATGCTGAAATTATTGCAGTAGGAACAGAACTGTTATTGGGGCAAATTGTCAATTCGAATGCACAGTTTATATCACGTGAGCTAGCAGAATTAGGAGTTCATGTTTATTATCATACGGTTGTTGGCGATAATCCGAAAAGATTAGAAAAAGCGATTTCGATTGCTGAAGAAAGGGCAAATCTTATTATCTTTACAGGTGGATTAGGACCAACGAAAGACGATTTAACGAAAGAAGTAATTGCCAACCATACTGGAAAGCAACTTGTAGCTGATCCCATGGCGATGGAAAATATCGTCTCTTATTTTAAAAGAACAGGTAGAAAAATGTCTGAGAATAATAAAAAGCAAGCACTTGTCCTAGAGGGAGCTGCTGTACTGCCTAACGAACATGGAATGGCTCCAGGAATGTTTGTAAAAAAAGCGCAGCATTTTTATATGTTGTTACCTGGACCGCCACATGAAATGCAACCAATGTTACGAAAATATGGTGCACCCGCTATTTTAGATCAATTAGAATCACGGGAAAGAATTGAATCAAGAGTGTTGCGGTACTTTGGAATTGGCGAATCACAATTAGAGACGGAAATTGAAGATCTTATCGATGCACAGACAAATCCAACCATTGCTCCGCTTGCAGGCGATAATGAAGTCACAATCCGTATCACCGCCCGTGATCAGTCTGAGGAAAAAGCGATTCAAATGATTGAGAAAATGGAAAAGCAAATTAATGCGCGGGTGGGAGAATTCTTTTACGGGTATGACCAGACCACGATTATGAAGGAATTACTGACCGTTCTGGATAAAAATGAATTAACGATTGCAGCAGCGGAAAGCTTAACAGGTGGCATGTTTCAATCTGAAATGACAGGTATAACGGGTGTAAGCACGATGTTGATCGGAGGAATTGTTTGTTATTCTAATCAGTCAAAAATAAAACTATGTCAGGTAAAAGCCGAAACGATTGATAAGTATGGCGTCGTAAGTGAACAATGTGCGATTGAATTAGCAGAAAATATTCGTACCATTTTAGGTACAAATATTGGAATAAGTTTTACGGGAGTAGCTGGACCAGATTCCCTAGAAGGACATCCAGCGGGAACGGTATGGATTGGTATTTCTTTTGATGATCGTCCCACGAAAACCTATCAATTGAATCTTTCTGGTTCGAGAATTGGAAACCAAAAAAGGACAGTAAAGTATGGCTGTTATTATTTGTTAAAAGAATTGGAAAATAGTCCAACTTAATCTATTGACATATATAGGTCTTGGAAGAAAATTGCATACATATTCATTTACCTTACAGTCATGATTTCATAAAAACAAAAAGCGCATAATGGCGCTTTTTTGTTGCTTAGTAAACTATAAAATTCTAGCTTGTGGATAAGTTCTAAAAGTGGGTATTGATCGGTGTCTAGCTACAGGCGGTAGGGGCTCGAGGTCAAATAACCCTGAACCTAGGAAGGGAAAAACCGCCCTTCCTAGGTTCAGGAACATTTGCTTGTCGCCCCTAAGCAACCGCCTTCCGCATTTCGTGGTTCATCGTGTTTCCTTTATCTCAGGCCAACAGGATGTTGGTCAGAACGGCGTTGCGCCAGGACGGCGCGATTTTAGCCGTTCAACCTTATTATCCAAGTTTGTACGTCGCTAAACGGGCGCTTGCGCTTTTGTTCTTTTCTTTCTAGCGTAAAGCAGGTCCTGGAAAGCTTTGGGAAATATAAAATTCGCTATTTTCACTCAACGACTAGCAAATTCTCTCTGCTTGATTGCCATTTTCCTGTTGGCTTGCTTCTGAAATTTATTAAAATGGCGTTTTCGGATTAAAAAATCTGGAAAAAAAGGTTTTTCTCTAAATCAAAAAGCTAATTTGCAGCCATTTTATTGACAAAAGCCGACGAATAAATGTTCGATTTTTACTTGGCAAATAAGATGAAAAGCTTTATACTAGAATTAGCTTGAAGTGATATAGTAAATGAATTTAATAGAATATACACATAGGGAGGATATTTCATGAGTGATCGCCAAAAAGCATTAGACTTGGCATTAAAGCAGATCGAGAAACAATTTGGAAAAGGTTCGGTTATGAAACTAGGAGAACAAACAAACCGAAAAATTTCTACTGTATCAAGTGGCTCTCTTGCTCTTGATATTGCACTAGGAGTTGGGGGCTATCCGCGAGGACGAGTAATAGAAATTTATGGCCCAGAAAGTTCCGGTAAAACGACCGTTGCTCTTCATGCGATTGCTGAAGTGCAAGCAAACGGTGGTCAAGCGGCCTTTATTGATGCTGAACATGCTCTTGACCCGGTTTATGCCGAAAAATTGGGTGTGAATATTGATGAATTACTTCTTTCACAGCCTGATACTGGTGAGCAAGGTTTAGAAATTGCGGAAGCTCTTGTAAGAAGTGGAGCCATTGAAATCATTGTCATTGACTCAGTAGCTGCATTAGTTCCAAAGGCCGAGATTGAAGGTGAAATGGGAGATGCTCACGTAGGTCTTCAAGCTCGCTTGATGTCACAAGCACTTAGGAAACTATCAGGTGCAATTAATAAGTCAAATACCATTGCGATTTTTATTAACCAAATCCGTGAAAAAGTAGGAGTTATGTTCGGAAATCCTGAAACAACTCCAGGGGGTAGAGCACTTAAATTTTACTCATCTGTTCGTCTTGAAGTTCGACGTGCAGAGCAACTTAAGCAAGGACAAGATATTGTCGGAAATAGAACAAAAGTAAAAGTCGTCAAAAATAAAGTCGCTCCTCCATTCCGAACTGCTGAAGTGGATATCATGTATGGTGAAGGGATCTCCCGTGAAGGTGAAATTATTGACATGGGGTCGGAACTGGATATCGTGCAAAAAAGTGGCTCTTGGTATTCTTATAATGAGGAACGTCTTGGACAAGGCCGGGAGAATGCAAAACAATTCTTAAAAGAAAATCCGGAACTTAGAAGTGAAATCATGCATAAAATTCGTGATCACTATCAGTTGGATGAGGAAAAGACGATTCCACCAGAAGCGGAAGAAGAGGAACAAAATGAGTTCAGTTTATTAGATGAATAAGGTTTAAATTGAAAAAACAAAGTCTACACTTATTAGTGACTTTGTTTTTTTATTCTATATAGAATCGAACATCACTTGACATTAAAACGTCACAACTATAAAATTAATATGTATATTTTACATTTTTTTCGCATGCATGAATTTGAGCTTGGCTCAGTATATTGAAACCTATGTAGCAATGTACCAGCCGACATTGAAAAAAATTATTCTAATTTCATAGCAAGGGGAGGTGAAAGTATGGAAACACCCATTATCATCATCTCCATTTTGCTTGCCCTTATCGTCGGTTTAGTTGTTGGCTATTTCATTTTTAAATTGATTACAGAGGCTAAAATAACAGGTGCTAAAAGTTCTGCTGAGCAGATTTTAGTGGATGCTAAGCGAGATGCGGAAGCATTAAAGAAGGAAGCCTTGTTAGAAGCGAAAGATGAAAATCACCGTCTCCGTACCGAGACGGAACTTGAACTTCGAGATAGAAGGACCGAATTGCAAAAACAAGAAAAGCGATTATTGCAAAAGGAGGAGAACCTCGACCGAAAAGACGAAACTCTTGATAAGCGAGAAAACACGCTTGAAAGGAAAGAGGAATCTCTTAATGAAAGACAACAACATATTGAAGAGATGGAAAGCAAAGTGGATGAGTTGGTCCATAAACAAGAGGCTGAGATAGAACGGATTTCAGGCCTGACTCGTGAGGAAGCCAAAACCATTATTCTGTCAGATGTAGAAAAAGAATTGGCTCATGAGACGGCTGTTATGATTAAGGAAAGCGAAATGCAAGCAAAAGAAGAAGCTGATAAAAAAGCTAAAAATATTCTTTCTCTTGCCATTCAACGTTGTTCAGCTGAGCATGTGGCTGAAACAACCGTTTCCGTTGTCAATCTACCAAATGACGAAATGAAAGGTCGAATCATTGGTAGAGAAGGCCGAAATATCAGGACTCTTGAAACATTGACCGGTATTGATTTAATTATCGATGATACACCTGAAGCCGTAATTTTATCAGGATTTGACCCGATAAGGCGTGAGATTGCACGAATAGCGCTTGAAAAACTTGTTCAGGATGGGCGAATCCATCCCGCACGAATTGAAGAAATGGTGGATAAGGCTAGACGTGAAGTAGACGAGCATATTCGTGAAATTGGTGAACAGACGACATTTGAGGTCAGTGTCCATGGATTGCATCCTGATCTAATTAAAATACTGGGACGATTGAAATATCGAACAAGCTATGGGCAAAATGTTCTTAAGCATTCAATAGAAGTTGCTTTTCTATCAGGACTGCTTGCGGCGGAATTAGGAGAGGACGTAACACTTGCTCGTCGTGCAGGTTTACTGCATGACATTGGAAAAGCAATTGATCACGAGGTAGAGGGTAGCCATGTAGAAATTGGGATTGAATTGGCTACAAAGTATAAAGAACACCCAGTTGTGATCAATAGTATCGCATCCCATCACGGGGATACAGAACCTACTTCAACGATTTCAGTATTAGTCGCAGCAGCAGATGCTCTGTCAGCAGCAAGGCCTGGTGCTAGAAGTGAGACACTTGAAAATTATATTCGCCGTTTGGAGAAACTAGAAGAAATTTCCGAGTCTTATGACGGTGTTGAAAAGTCATATGCCATACAAGCGGGAAGAGAAGTTCGGATCATTGTAAAACCCGAACAAATCAATGACCTAGAGGCGCATAAACTAGCACGTGATATCCGGAAGAAAATTGAACATGATCTCGACTATCCGGGGCATATTAAAGTAACTGTTATTCGAGAAACAAGAGCGGTCGAGTATGCGAAGTAAAACGAAGCGGGGTGTGATCACTCCGCTTTTTTGTGTGTATGATTTATAATGTAATACTCTGTAACATATTATGCGTTTTAAAAAGAAAGGGATTTTTATGGAAATTTTATTTATCGGTGATGTAGTTGGCTCACCCGGAAGAACAATGATTCAAGAATATTTATCAAAGTTAAAAAGAAAATACCGTCCTCATCTTACCATTATTAATGGCGAAAATGCTGCAGGAGGACGAGGCATTACAGAACAAATATATAAACAGTTTCTTGAAGCGGGAGCGAATGCTGTTACTCTAGGAAACCATGCATGGGATAATAAGAATATATTTGAGTTTATCGACGAAGCGAAATATTTAGTAAGACCAGCAAATTTCCCGGAAAAGACACCTGGAAAAGGCCTGGTGTTTGTTAAAATTAATTCAATTGAAGTAGCCATCATCAATCTTCAGGGAAGAACGTTTATGTCACCGCTCGATTGCCCATTTAACAAGGCCGAAGAATTAATTGAATTGGCTAAAAAACGCACAAATATTATCTTTATTGATTTTCATGCCGAAACAACTAGCGAGAAACAAGCAATGGGCTGGTTTCTCGATGGAAAGGTTACGGCTGTCGTCGGAACACACACCCATGTGCAAACCGCTGATCATCGTATTTTACCTAATGGGACAGCTTATTTAACAGATGTAGGCATGACAGGGCCTTACGATGCTATTCTTGGCATGGAAAAAGAGGCAGTTTTACAAAAATTTCGTACGGCTTTACCAGTAAGATTTGAAGTGCCTAAGAATGGACGAACTCAACTAAGTGCTTGCTTGATCAGTGTAGATCATGAAACTGGAAAAGCATTAAACATACGCCCTATTCTTATTAATGATGATCATCCATTTTTAAATGATTAAAAAAAGTCATACGTAGTTTAATGGACACTTGCCCATTTCAAAATTCTCTTCTTCTCTCTTTTGGACAATCTGGAATAGTTCATAAATTTCCTGAATATAGTAACAGTGGAAAGGGTTACTGCGACCTTAGGTTTTGTACAATTGTATGGGGAAATGACAAGGAGGAACAAGAAATGGAAATATTAAAAGTTTCAGCTAAATCCAATCCTAATTCCGTAGCGGGTGCGCTAGCTGGCGTTCTTAGGGAAAGAGGAGGCGCGGAAATCCAAGCGATTGGAGCCGGGGCACTAAATCAGGCAGTGAAGGCAGTTGCAATTGCAAGAGGTTTTGTCGCCCCGGGAGGTGTCGATTTAATTTGTATCCCTGCGTTTACGGATATACTGATTGATGGAGAAGAAAGAACGGCCATTAAGTTAATAGTAGAACCGAGATAATCCAACATTCATTTTTACAGATAAAAAGATTCGTTTGCGATCTAGCCTACGGATCTTTTTTATTTTCATTTTCATTTGAAATAGGCTAATGTTGTATTCGAAAATAAAAGACTATATACTAGTAGAATGAATGTAAAGTTTTATGAGTATTTTTTACATAAAGTTAGGAAGGGGATTTTCATGAACGAGAAACAACGTTTAGAAAGTCAACAAGTTCAGAGTCCAAAAGATAGTGAAGAAAAAGATTATAGCAAGTATTTTCAAACGGTCTATAGGCCACCCTCTTTAAAGGATGCTCGGAGAAGAGGAAAAGAAGAAATTAAATATCATGATGATTTTGACATAGACGAACGCTTTAAAGGAATGGGAAATGGTCGTAAATTCTATATCCGAACTTACGGTTGTCAAATGAATGAGCATGATACAGAGGTTATGGCAGGAATCTTTATGAATCTTGGGTATCAAGCTACTGAAACAGTAGAAGATGCTGACGTTATTCTAATGAATACTTGTGCAATCAGGGAAAATGCTGAAAATAAAGTATTTGGTGAATTAGGCCATTTAAAACATTTAAAAATGGAAAAGCCCGATCTTCTATTGGGTGTATGTGGTTGTATGGCGCAACAGGAGTCTGTCGTCAATCGAATATTAGAAAAGCACCCCTTCGTGGATATGATTTTTGGGACCCATAACATCCACCGTCTGCCTGAGATTTTAAATGAAGCGTATATGTCGAAAGAAATGGTCGTTGAGGTTTGGTCTAAAGAAGGAGATGTCATTGAAAATCTCCCTAAAGTAAGGGCAGGTAAAATAAAAGCATGGGTCAATATTATGTATGGCTGTGATAAATTCTGTACCTACTGTATTGTTCCTTATACAAGAGGAAAAGAAAGAAGTAGAAGACCAGAAGATATTATCCAAGAAGTACGTCAACTTGCCGCTCATGGTTATAAGGAAATTACTTTACTTGGTCAGAACGTAAATGCCTATGGGAAGGATTTTGAAGATATCGATTATCGTTTTGGTGATTTAATGGATGATCTGAGAAAAGTAGATATCCCACGTGTTCGTTTTACGACAAGTCATCCTCGTGATTTTGATGATCATTTAATTGAAGTATTAGCCAATAAGGGGAATCTTGTTGAACATATTCATCTGCCTGTACAATCAGGATCTAGTGCAATGCTAAAAATTATGGGACGTAAATACACAAGAGAGCAATTTTTAGAACTTGTTAGAAAGATCAAACAAGCTATACCTGATGTTTCACTTTCAACCGATATTATTGTTGGATTTCCAAACGAAACAGATGAGCAATTTGAAGAAACATTGTCGCTGTATCGTGAAGTTGGCTTTGAAACGGCCTATACGTTTATTTATTCAGCAAGAGAAGGTACACCTGCAGCGAAAATGAAAGACAATGTTTCCATGGAAGTGAAGAAAGAGCGACTCCAGCGCTTAAATGCTTTAGTGAATGACTTTTCAAGAAAAGCAATGGAAGCTCATAAAGGACAAATTGTTGAAGTGTTAGTTGAAGGGGAAAGTAAAAATAACCCAGAGATCCTTTCTGGTTATACAAGGAAAAATAAGCTGGTGAATTTTAAAGGTCCAAAATCGGCCATTGGAAGTCTTGTTCAAGTTAAAATTACGGATGCTAAGACATGGACATTAAATGGTGAGATGATTGAGGCAAAGGAATCAGTTGAGGTGATGTAATATGGAAAAATACACGAAAGACGATATATTAGTTCGGGCTCATGAACTGGCAACAATGATTGCCAATACAGAAGAGGTTGATTTCTTTAAGCGAGCCGAAGCACAAATAAATGAAAACCAAAAAGTTCGCGAGATGATTGCCAGTATTAAGAGTCTACAAAAACAAGCGGTTAATTTCCAACATTACGGAAAAGAAAAAGCTCTCAAGTTAGTAGAAGAAAAACTGGAGAAATTAGAAGCGGAATTAGATGAAATTCCAATTGTTCAAGAATTTAAGCAATCACAGGTAGATGTAAATGATTTATTGCAGATGGTATCATCTGCGATATCGAATAAAGTAACAGATGAAATCTTACTTTCCACTGGTGGCGATTTACTAACAGGGGAAACAGGATCGAAAATCAAAAATAGCCCATCAAGCTGTTAATCCGTAAAAGTCATTACCAAAAAAAGGTAATGACTTTTATGTTGGAGATTTCTCCGCGTTTTCCTCAACATTCTTCTTTCACAACATACAATATCACAGGCTTAAAAAAGTTGTGGTTTTGGGAAATGAGCACAATCATCTAGGTAAATGCATAGGATGAAGGGAAAATGAATGAGGAGGTTCGCTCGAATGGCAGATTACAGAGAAATTATAACAAAAGCAGTCGTTGCGAAAGGGCGTAAATTTACGAAAGCCAATTATACGATTAGCCCGCCGCATCATCCTTCGAGCATTTTAGGCTGTTGGATTATCAATCATAAATATGAAGCGCGGAAGGTCGGCAAAAAAGAAGTCGAAGTAAGCGGGTCTTTTGATATGAATGTTTGGTATTCCCATCATGATAACACGAAAACATCTGTTGCAACCGAAAGGGTAGATTACAGAGATACGCTCAAGCTTCATTACAGAGATCCCGATTGCATGGATGACCGACAAGTTATAGCAAATGTGTTACAACAGCCTAATTGCGTCGAAGCGGTTATTTCTAAAAAAGGGAATAAAATTCTCGTGACAACCGAAAGAGAATTTCAAGTTGATGTCATTGGTGAAACAAAAATTTGGGTAGAGGTTCATGAGAAACAAGCAGATGATGATGATTACGATTTCGAAGAAGAATTATCAGATAGTGAACTAGAAGACATCAATCCTGATTTTCTAACAGCTGATGAAGGAAGTGAGTAAACCGGGAAAAATTTCCCGGTTTTTTCTACGCATTTTTTACGTGTGATGGAATAATCCTTGATATGTTATACTAGATTGGACTTAGTTTTGAGAAGAAAGGAAATCGGTACATATGGCTCAATATACTCCGATGATACAACAATATTTAAAAATAAAGGCAGAATACCAGGATGCCTTTTTGTTTTTTCGTTTAGGGGATTTTTATGAAATGTTTTTTGAAGATGCATTAAAGGCATCACAGGTTTTAGAAATAACATTAACAAGCAGGGATGGCGGCGCTCAGGACAAAATCCCAATGTGTGGTGTTCCTTATCATGCAGCTACAGGTTATATCGAGCAATTAATTGATAAAGGATATAAGGTAGCCATTTGCGAGCAAACAGAGGATCCCAAACAGGCTAAAGGGGTAGTACGACGTGAAGTCATTCAATTAATTACCCCCGGTACTGTTATGGATGAGAAAGGATTAAATGATAAAGAAAATAACTATATTGCGTCGATTCACCGTGATCAGACTGGAAAATATGCGATTGCCTATACGGATTTGTCAACGGGAGAGGGCAAAGCTTTATTGTTAGAAAATTCCTTGGAAAGATTATCGAATGAAATAGCTTCTATTGGGGCGAAAGAAATCGTCGTCGATCCGAATTTTGATCAAGATGAGATTACCTTCATACAGACACGCTGTCATGTGGTGATTTCTTTTGAGGATCAGGTAGCAGAGATTGAAGACTTTTATGAATTAGTGAAGCAACTTCATCATCAGCCATTAAAAACGGTTGCGTACAGACTATTACATTATTTAAAAAGATCACAAAAAAGAAGTCTCCATCATTTACAACCATTTACTGAATTTGAATTAAATCAATATATGAAAATTGATTACTTCTCAAAACGTAATCTCGAGATTTCAGAGTCGATCCGAGGAAAAAATAATAAAGGCACATTATTATGGCTATTAGATGAAACGGTCACAGCAATGGGTGGTCGTCTACTACGCCAATGGATTGATCGACCACTCATTAACGAAAATAAAATTATACAACGGCTCGATATGGTTGAAACACTGCTAGATCATTATTTTGAAAGGGAAGATCTGCGAGATAAATTAACAGGCGTTTATGATTTGGAACGTCTTTCTGGTCGGGTAGCATTTGGAAATGCAAATGCACGGGATTTTATCCAGTTGAAAAAATCCTTAATACAAATTCCGGCCATCAAACAATTAACGGAACAATTAAATCACCATTGGGCCAACGAATTGGCGAACCAATTAGACTCATGTGAGGAGCTAGTCACTCTTTTAGAGAACGCGATTGTCGATCAACCGCCACTTTCAATTAAAGAGGGGGGGCTGATTAAAGATGGGTTTCATCAAGAATTGGACCAGTATCGAGATGCTAGTCGAAATGGAAAACAATGGATTGCCCAGTTAGAAAAAGAAGAAAGAGAAAAAACGGGAATTAAATCATTAAAAGTAGGGTTTAATCGAGTATTCGGTTATTATATTGAAGTGACGCGGGCGAACATTCATCTTCTCCAAGATTCTCGCTATGAACGTAAACAAACATTAGCCAATTCAGAAAGATATATTACGCCTGAATTAAAAGAAAAAGAAGCACTTATTCTCCAAGCAGAAGAAAAAAGTGTCGACCTAGAATACGAATTATTCCTGAAAATAAGAGAAACGGTGCAATCCTATATAAAAAGAATTCAACAAACAGCGAAAATTATTAGTATGTTAGATGTATTTCAATGTTTCGCTACGATTAGTGAAAAGCGCCATTATACACGCCCTACTTTCAATACAAATCGAAGAATTGCTTTAGAAGAGGGACGGCATCCAGTAGTTGAGAAAGTGATGGATTCTAATAGCTATGTACCAAATGACTGTTACATGAATGATCAAAATGAGATACTTTTAATTACAGGTCCGAATATGTCAGGTAAGAGTACATATATGCGACAAATTGCCTTGATTGCTCTAATGGCGCAAATGGGTTGTTTTGTTCCTGCCAAATCCGTTGAGTTACCAATCTTTGATCAAATATTCACTCGGATTGGCGCAGCTGATGATTTAATTTCTGGACAAAGTACCTTTATGGTTGAAATGCTTGAAGCAAAAAATGCGCTCATGAATGCAACAAATGATAGTTTAATATTATTCGATGAAATTGGGCGCGGAACGTCTACCTATGATGGGATGGCTTTAGCTCAGGCTATTATTGAATATATACATGAGAATATCGGGGCCAAAACGCTTTTTTCAACTCATTATCATGAATTAACGGTCTTGGAAGAAAAGTTGGCCAAGTTAAGCAATGTGCATGTTAGTGCGATCGAGCAACAAGGAAAGCTTGTTTTTCTTCATAAAGTGAAGAAAGGGGCAGCGGATAAAAGTTATGGTATCCATGTTGCAGAATTAGCGGAACTCCCGGCAAGCCTTATTAAAAGAGCGAATGAAGTATTAGCTGAATTGGAAAAATCAGCTCGGGATACGCGACTTGAAACAGCCGTGACAATCGATGAAGAAAATGATAAAGTTCAAGAGCAGCTTACCCTTTTTGACAATCCTGAAAAGAATAATATTCGGAAATCTGATCAGAAAGTCTTAGAGAAAATTCGGGGTATTGATATTTTAGAAGTAAACCCGATGCAAGCGATGAATTTACTCTATGAGATAAAGAAGCAACTTAAATAGCAAAAATGAAGGGTGGGATTCGCAATGCCCGAGATCATTGAATTAGATGATTTCCTTTCTAATAAAATTGCTGCTGGTGAGGTAGTAGAACGTCCGGCCTCCGTTGTAAAGGAATTAGTAGAGAATGCCATTGATGCGCATAGCACGATTATTGAAATTGATGTAGAAGAAGCGGGTCTAGGTAAAATTCGGGTTTTAGATAACGGGGACGGGATTGATGAGGAAGATATTCAAAGAGCATTTAAGCGACATGCCACAAGTAAGATTAAAGATGAGAAAGATCTTTTTCGTATTCGCACGTTAGGGTTTAGGGGCGAGGCTCTTCCTAGTATCGCTTCGGTTTCAATGATTGAACTAATATCGGCGAAAGCGGGAAAGCCTGGGACAAAGGTGTGTTTAGAGGCAGGTAAATTACTTCAACAAGAAAAATCATCCGCCCGGGCCGGAACAGACCTTACCGTTTCTAATTTGTTTTTTAATACTCCTGCGCGATTAAAGTATATGAAAACCATCCATACTGAAATTGGCCATATTTCCGATATTGTCAATCGATTAGCGCTGGCACATCCGAACATTTCGTTTCGTCTTCGCCATAATGAGAGAGAGTTATTAAGAACGAATGGAAATGGCGACATCAGACAAGTATTAGCCGCTATATATGGAATGAATATCGCTAGGAAAATGATTCCGATTGAAGCACAATCGCTTGATTTTACGTTGAGCGGATGGATATCACTACCTGAAATAACACGGGCTTCCCGAAATTATATATCAACGATGGTGAATGGTCGTTTTATTAAGAATTACTCGTTGGTGAATGCGATTATGGATGGATATCATACTTTATTACCAATCAATCGTCATCCGATTGTTTTATTGTCTATAAAGATGGATCCTTTATTGGTAGATGTGAATGTTCATCCGGCTAAAATGACCGTTCGCCTTAGCAAAGAAGCGGAGCTTGAACAGCTAATTTCAACCACCATCAAGAAAGCATTTCAACAACAAGAATTAATTCCGGAGGGAAATGTAGTAACGAGAAGAAGTGAGCAGAAATCTGAGCAAACCTCTCTACAGCTTGAAGAAAGTAAACCATCCAAACCTTTCATTTCAAGAAGGGAGGAAGAGCCAACA
Organism: Lederbergia ruris; assembly: GCF_018332955.1. Classification (NCBI taxonomy): domain Bacteria; kingdom Bacillati; phylum Bacillota; class Bacilli; order Caryophanales; family Bacillaceae; genus Lederbergia; species Lederbergia ruris. The sequence goes on along the minus strand of NZ_BORB01000015.1, from coordinate 12,843 downwards.
AACGATTGGCAGGGCCAAAATAAGCATATATTAGTGCCAGATGAAACAAAAGAAGTGTATATGCCAGAAGAAAAAGAGCCAACAACAGGTTTTGTTGCCAATGAATCTGTTGCAACAATGGATCCGGTCATAGAGGAAAAGAGAGAGAGAGAGCCTGATCGAATCCCACCCTTATACCCAATTGGACAATTGCATGGCACCTATATTTTAGCGCAAAATGATCGTGGTTTTTATATGATTGATCAACACGCGGCCCAGGAACGTATTAAGTATGAGTATTTCCGTGAAAAAGTGGGAGAGGTTACCAATGAACTTCAAGAAATGCTCGTTCCACTAACATTGGAATTTTCAACAGATGAATATATTAAAATCGAAGAACATAAGAATGAATTAGAAAAAGTAGGTATTTTTTTAGAAGATTTTGGGACGAATAGTTTTATTGTTCGCTCGCACCCAAACTGGTTTCCGAAGGGCTATGAGAAAGAAACGATTGAAGATTTAATTGAGCAGCTCCTCGCCATGAAAAAAATGAATATCAAAATCCTTTTAGAAGAAGCAGCGATTATGATGAGTTGCAAAGGATCCATAAAAGCGAATCGTTATTTAAGGCAAGATGAGATTGAAGCTCTGCTTCAAGAATTACGTCAAACCGAAGATCCGTTTACATGCCCACATGGGAGACCGATTATTGTTCACTTTTCAACTTATGAAATAGAAAAAATGTTTAAAAGAATTATGTAAAATAATTGTCATATATCACTCTCAATGATGGGATAGAATAAGTTAAAATAGAAACAGTGCTCAGTCTAACGGATAGGAGTTATGATAAACGTGTATGTATTCATGATTATTGCTGTTATTCTTGTTTGTGTCGTTGCCCTAATTGGTACTTTATTGGTCGGCAAAGAAGTAAGCACAAAACAGAAACAATATGAAGTAGAGGGCGATTCACTAAAAGATGAGATTGCTAGATCTCATGAATATGAAACGAAATCCTTAAAAACCAATGTAAAGTCATTAACGTGGATTTATATTGGCTTAACAGTACTTGTAGTAGCAACTTCGATTGGTATTATGATATTCTTTTAAATTAAACCATCTGGAAATGTGTTCCAGATGGTTTAATTGTTAGTTGAAAGTAACCTTATTATGTAAACTAATAAACATAATGCCCTAATATTATGGCCAAATAGAAGAGATATGGTACTATTATTAAAAAGATGAGATGTTTTAAGAAAGCAGTGAAGCAAATTGCCGAACAGTCAAAAGGAAAAGGTTGTTTCAGTCATTGGTCCAACCGCTGTAGGGAAAACCGAATTGAGTCTACAAATTGCTAAAAGATTTAACGGTGAAATTATTAGTGGGGATTCGATGCAAGTTTATAAAGGGATGGATATTGGGACAGCCAAAATTAAACCGAGTGAGATGCAAGGGGTGCCTCATCATCTTTTAAACTTGAAAGATCCATGGGAATCATTTTCAGCGGCAGAGTACCAAAAAATTGTCAGAGAAAAAATCAAAGAGGTACATAGTCGTGGTCATCTACCCATTCTCGTTGGTGGAACAGGGCTATATATTCAATCTGTTTTATATGATTATCAATTTTCTGATGCACCTGCTGATTTTTCTTTTAGAGAAAGAATGGAAGAAAAAGTTCGGTCAGGGGGAGCAATGAATTTATATAATCAGTTAAAAACCATTGACCCTGATGCCGCAAACAAAATCCATCCAAATAATCATCGTAGAGTGATAAGAGCGCTAGAAATCTTTCATTGTACAGGAAAAACAATGACAGAATTTCAAAAAAAGCAACAAAATATTCCCCTATATCAAGATATATTAATTGGATTAACAATGGATCGAGAAACATTATATCAACGAATTGATCATAGGGTTGATCTTATGATTGAGGAGGGATTAGTTCAAGAAGTTAGGGATCTTATGAAAAAGGGACTTAGCCGTGAACACCAATCGATGAAGGCAATTGGTTATAAAGAAATAGCTGATTATCTTGAAAAAAGAATTCCTTATGAAGAGGCTCTTATTTTACTTAAAAAGAATTCTCGTCATTACGCCAAGCGCCAATTAACATGGTTTAGAAATAAAATGGATGCTGAATGGTTTGATTTAACCGATGAAAGGGAACACTGGAAAAAAATAGCCGAAATTCTCGATTTTATTGCAGGAAAGCTTGAATTAAAATCGAATAATTAAGTATAGAGATAAAATAGGAGGCCATTTTATGAAATCATCAGTCAATATTCAAGACCAATTTTTGAATCAACTTCGAAAGGAAGCAATCCCCGTTACTTTATTTCTACTGAATGGGTTTCAACTTCGTGGAAATGTAAAGGGATTTGATAATTTTACAGTTCTTTTTGAATCAGAAGGAAAGCAACAATTGGTATTTAAACATGCTATCTCAACATTTTCTCCGCAACGAAATGTTCAAATTAATATCGAAGAATAAAAAAGCCTTAAAAGAAAGCCGTCATAAACAGGAGTCCTGCAATTAGGAACCTGTTGTGGATGGCTTTCTTTTTATAATTTTTCCCTTGTAATTGCAGGACTTACTCATGAATATACTGAATTAATATCATTCTTTAAAGATCTGGGCACAATTTTAAACCTTGGGCGTATACTGTTTTTAATGTGAGGTGATGAGGATGAGTGAACCGATTAGAATGAAAAATAATGGACAGATCAGTATTATGCTAAATGTGAATAAAAGAGAAAAGATACCTGATTTGCAAAAAAGTATTTCACCAAAGTCTTTATCACAAGAGCACGCAATCTTGAAAGAAATTGAAAGAGAAATGAATACTCTTGTTGGAATGACACAAATAAAAAAAATGATGAAAGAAGTATATGCCTGGATTTATATAAATAAAAGACGGGAAGAAGCAGGGTTAAAATCAGGGCAACAAGTTTTGCACATGATGTTTAAGGGAAATCCGGGTACAGGGAAAACGACTGTTGCTCGTTTAATAGGAAAGTTATTTCAAAAAATGGATATTTTACCGAAGGGCCATCTGATTGAAGCGGAAAGAGCAGATCTAGTGGGAGAATATATTGGTCATACAGCTCAAAAAACACGTGACTTAATCAAGAAAGCAACAGGAGGAGTTTTATTTATTGATGAAGCTTACTCATTAGGACGTGGAGGAGAAAAAGATTTTGGGAAAGAGGCCATAGATACATTAGTGAAACATATGGAGGATAAGCAAAATGAATTTATTCTAATTCTAGCTGGATATTCCCACGAAATGGATTATTTTCTTAGTTTAAATCCCGGTCTTCATTCTCGTTTTCCACTCGTTTTTCATTTCCCAGACTATACCGCAAATGAATTAATGGAGATCGGACGTCGGATGGTAGGAGAGAAAGAATATATTCTAAGTAAAGAGGCCGAAGCGAAATTGAAGGACCACTTGCTTTATGTGAAAGGTGTAAAAGGTGAACATTTCTCGAATGGTCGTTACGTTCGCAATCTAATCGAAAAGGCTATTCGCTCACAAGCTATGCGTCTCTTAAGTGAGTCACATTTAGATAAAAATATTCTCGCAACCTTAATGAGCGAAGATTTTAATTTCTCTAAGTAGAGTTGAAAAATACTGTCCTTATGGCCATTATTTGGCTGTAAGGCACTTTTTGCAATTTGCTGTATAACAAGCTTACATATCTATGAAGAACGATAAATTCGTTTTTAAAATTGCTTTTTGTTATGATAAAAATATGGCGTAAGAGGAAAAGAGGGAAATATTTGCAGACACCCGGAAAAGAGAAGGTTATTATTGTTGGAAGCCGGACCGTTGATTCAAACTTACATTTTCAATATTCCATGTCTGAGCTTGAGTCATTAGTGTCTACCGCTCAAGGAGATACCATCGCGTCGTTGACTCAGAAACAGGAAAAATTACATCCTTCTACTTATATTGGAAAAGGAAAGTTGGAAGAACTGCAACATTTAGAGGAAGAACTCGAACCGGACTTAATTATTTTTAATGATGAGTTGTCCCCAAGTCAGCAACGAAACCTCCAGGAAAAACTTGCGGCAAAAGTGCTCGATCGTACCCAATTAATATTGGATATTTTTGCACAACGAGCTCGATCTAAAGAAGGGAAGTTACAAGTTGAGCTTGCCCAACTAGAATATCTTTTACCAAGATTAGCAGGACAGGGAATCCTTCTATCGCGCTTAGGTGGTGGAATTGGAACGAGGGGTCCAGGTGAAACGAAGCTAGAGTCTGACAGACGGCATATTCGCCGTAGAATTGATGAAATTAAAAAGCAATTGCAAGTTGTCGTCCACCATCGTGAGCGATATCGTGAGAGAAGACGACGCAATAAAGCATTTCAAATTGCCATTGTTGGCTATACAAATGCCGGAAAATCCACGTTATTCAACCGATTATCCACTGCACAGGCTTTTGAAGAAAACCAATTATTTGCAACCCTTGATCCCCTAACGAGAAAATTGGTTTTGCCTAGTGGCTATAGTGCGATCCTCACGGACACAGTAGGATTTATTCAGAATCTCCCAACCACGTTAATTGCTGCGTTTCGTTCAACATTAGAGGAAGTGCGAGATGCCGATCTTTTACTTCATGTGGTGGACAGTTCAAATCCTGATTATGAAAATCATGAGCAGACGGTCCTACATTTATTAAAAGAGTTAGAAATGGATCATTTACCTCAATTAACCGTTTATAATAAATCTGATCAAATCGCCAGGGAGTTTGTACCTCGAACAGGTAAGCATTTTATCATGAGTGCCTTTAGTGATACGGAGCGCCAAAAACTAAAACAAATCGTTGAAAAAATGGCCACCGAAAATATGGATTATTACCAAGTCATTGTTCCATCAGATGAAGGAAGACTTTTATCCGTTTTAAAAAACGACACGATCTTACGGGAATTTAAGTTTTTAGAAGAGGAACAATCCTACAAATGTAAAGGTTACGTGTTAAAAGACCACCCCGTTAAAGCGGCGTTGAAATTATACGGAGTTTAAGGGATTTAAAGGAGTTAGAGAGAGAATGAATGTAGTATTAAAGCATATGATTGACAATATTGAAGAACAAATCTTACCAATCCATAGAAAAATCGATCAAGTGATCGAAGTCAACCAACAGCGAGTATTAGAAAGTTTTCAGAAACATCGGGTCAGTGAAATTCATTTTACGGCTTCCACAGGGTATGGATACGGTGATATGGGCCGAGAAGTGTTGGAAGCTGTGTACGCCGATGTTTTTGGAGGGGAAGCGGGTTTGGTTCGTCCCCAGATCATCTCTGGGACGCATGCTATTTCCATTTCGTTATTTGGGGTGCTTAGGCCAGGTGATGAGTTATTGTATATTACCGGAAAACCTTATGATACATTGGAAGAAGTAGTTGGTTTAAGGGGAGAGGACAATGGCTCGTTAAAGGAATATGGTATTCACTATAACTGTGTAGATTTAGCTGAAGATGGCTCCATTGATTTTGAGGCCGTGCAAAAAGCGATTAAACCAAACACAAAGGTGATTGGAATCCAGCGTTCTAAAGGATATGGTGACCGTCCTTCATTCACTATATCCGAAATCAAGACGATGATTCAGTTTGTGAAGGAAATAAAATCAGATTTGATTGTGTTTGTGGACAATTGTTATGGTGAATTTGTTGAAGAATTAGAACCTTGTCATGTTGGGGCAGATTTAATGGCAGGATCCTTAATCAAGAATCCTGGTGGTGGGATCGTAAAAACAGGTGGTTATATCGTAGGGAAAACACAATTTGTTGAAATGTGTGCCTACCGAATGACCTCACCCGGCATTGGACGCGAAGCGGGAGCCTCACTCTATAGTTTACTTGAAATGTATCAAGGCTTTTTTTTGGCGCCGCATATTACAGGTCAAGCGTTAAAGGGAGCCGTTTTTACATCTGCCTTATTAGAAAAAGTTGGACTGCAAACTTCACCGAAGTGGGATGCCACGCGTACAGATTTAATCCAATCCGTGCAGTTTAATCATAAGGAAATGATGATTGAGTTTTGTCAAGAGATTCAAGCGGCCTCTCCCGTAGATTCTTTTGTAAAACCTTATCCAAGTTTAATGCCTGGCTACGAGCATGAGGTCATCATGGCTGCCGGAACATTTATTCAAGGGGCAAGTATCGAATTATCTGCTGACGGTCCGATCAGACCACCCTATACAGCCTACGTTCAAGGTGGATTGACCTATGCTCATGTGAAAATAGCTGTATCGAACGCATTAAATCGTTTAATCGAAAAAGGTTTAATCGATGTAGAATAAGGAATATGAATAAGGAAGAAATTTATACTTTATTTTTCGAAAAAAATTTTATAAAATCTTAAAGTGCATATATGTTAAATAAGAGGATAGAATATGCAACTTTGAAATTACGGGAGGACTTTTAGATTAGTATGGGTAGATATACCAAAGAAGACATTGCGCGATTAGCAAAAGAACAAAATGTTAAATTTGTAAGGTTGCAATTTACGGATATTCTCGGCACGGTAAAAAATGTTGAAATTCCAATTACGCAGTTAGAGAAGGCGTTGGATAATAAAATGATGTTCGATGGTTCCTCGATCGAAGGTTTCGTTAGAATAGAAGAATCGGATATGTATTTATATCCTGATCTAGATACATGGGTGGTTTTCCCATGGTCCGCAAGTAAGGGAAAAGTCGCTCGATTAATTTGTGATGTATATAATTCAAATTTGGAACCTTTTGCGGGGGATCCGCGAAGCAATTTAAAAAGGGTATTAAAAGAAATGGAAAAGTATGGATTTACTAATTTTAATTTAGGACCCGAGCCTGAATTTTTCCTATTTAAATTAGATGATAATGGGGAGCCAACACTAGAATTAAATGACCATGGTGGTTATTTTGATTTAGCTCCTACTGATCTTGGTGAGAATTGCCGCCGAGATATTGTGTTAGAACTAGAAGAATTAGGCTTCGAGATTGAAGCCTCTCATCATGAAGAAGCACCAGGGCAACATGAAATTGATTTTAAATATGCTGACGCTGTAACGGCGTGTGATCAAATCCAGACATTTAAACTGGTCGTCAAAACAATGGCACGAAAGCATGGGCTTCACGCTACATTCATGCCGAAACCACTTTATGGGGTTGCAGGATCAGGGATGCATTTTAATTTATCCTTATTTAATGATGGGGAAAATGTTTTCTATGATAAAAATGGAGAACTGCAAATGAGTGAAACGGCCTATCATTTCATGGCAGGGATCATTAAACATGCACCAGGCTTTACGGCAATTACGAATCCAACGATCAATTCCTATAAACGCTTGGTTCCCGGGTTTGAAGCACCTTGCTATATTGCTTGGTCCGCACAAAACAGAAGCCCGCTTGTTCGTATCCCTTCCTCACGTGGACTTAGTACACGGATTGAAGTAAGAAGTGTAGATCCAAGTGCCAATCCATATTTGGCCATGGCTGTTCTTCTTAAAGCGGGGTTAAGTGGAATAGAAGATCAATTAACACCTCCCCATGCTGTAGATAAAAACATCTATATCATGAATAAAAGTGAGAGAAATGAAGAAGGTGTGATTGACCTACCAGCAAATTTATCGGAAGCTTTGGATCAATTAAAACAAGATGAAATTATAAAAGCAGGATTAGGAAATCATATTTATGAAAATTTCATCGAAGCAAAAGAAATCGAATGGGATATGTTCCGTACGCAAGTCCACCCGTGGGAGCGGGAGCAGTATTTGAAGCAGTATTAATAAGGTTAAACCGTTGAAGCTATCGGCTTTAGCGGTTTTTCTTTCTGCTTAGGCATTTATAAAATCCTAGCTTGTGGATAAGTTGCTTATGTTGCGGTTGACATCCAGCTCCAGCGCCCAGCGACTAGCAAACTTTCGGTGCCTTCCTACGATAAGTCAACATCGATTCATCCTTCGGGTTCATCGTGTTTCCTTTATCTCGTCAGGCCCCTAAAAAGTTTGTACGTCGCTAAACGGGCGCTTGCGCTTTTTGTTCATCAGGCAATTCGGATTGATAAGTAGGTTATTTTTTGGGTTGCCCGATAATTTCCCGGTTTTTATTTCAAAAAATACGGGACCACAGTGAAAAGCTCGCTGATCTAAATGGAATTATTGAGAGTTAAGTGATTAAAATGTGGCTCACCTTAAGCAGGTGGGTCGCTTTTTTACATAAAATCCTCTTTTCCACCAGACAGTATGACCAATCAAATCACGCATTTTCCAATAATATATGTATTAAGGTCGGCCGGCTTTAATATAAATGGAAAAGGTGCGATGGTTATGTATTTTGAAGATGATTTTGTAGGTGGAGAAGAAGAAAGACGAGAAAGACGTAGACGGCGCGTACGCTTGATTTGCAGATGTCGTGAAGTAAGACACGAACACGACCGTGATTGTGATTGGGACGATGATAGAGACCGTGATCGTGACCGCGAGAGATTCATTTGCCGTTGCCGTGAAGAGCGTCGTCGTCGGCATGAAGAAGATTGGGATTAGTAGCACTTCCCCTTAATCCAAGCCCCTTTCAAACGAGAGGGGCTTTTCAAGACGAAAAAACAACCCTCATTTTGTAGGGGTTATACCAATGTAGAAGGGTGTTGAAATGTTTCGAAACATTTGAAACACAAATGCAAAATTCAGGATAAGATATAAGGTAGAAAATATAAAAGGGGAATCACGTAATGAAAAAGTTTTACATCGTTATATTAATGACTTTATTTTTGATACCTGCGGGAGCATTTCAATACTCCGGAACCAAGAATGTTGGAAGTGCTACCCAATATAGTGATCAACAAAAAGTGGATAAGGCTCCATTGATTGAGAATACAGACCCCAAAGAAAAAACACTTGATGTAAAAGAAATCGATGAAGAAATGCCACCAACGGTTACTAAGAAAACAAATAAACAAACAGATACGACAAAGAATGGATCAAATAAAGAAAAAGTAATTGGAGAAAACAATAATCAAATTGAAGATGAGATAATTATAGACGGTATTAAATACACTCTTATTATGGATGAGAACAAATATCCAAATTTAAAAGATATAATAACTGCAGTACGAAATTATGGTGCTAAACTATACGGCATTCCTAATAGTGATGGATTTATCATACTAAAGGATAAACAGCGTATTGCAGATATGAGCACTGGAGTTATATCTGTTTCCCCGAGCCACGCTGATATGGTTAAAGAAATGTTAACAGATAGATATGAGGGTATTAAGGAAAATATTGACTTAGTAATAAAAACAGGCGCCACTGTGCAGGTAGAGTGGGAACAAACATTTATAGGCTACCATATAGAATTAAAAGACGAATGGTTAATCGTCAACTACTATTAAAAGTATAAAAAAAGACCCTTTGAATCATTTTAGTTTTGGTGGACAAAATCCAAGGGTTCTTCGGTTGAAGTTGCCAACGATCCCGTTTTTCTTCACAGTGCATGTTTAGAACGCAAGTCCATCCGTGGGAGCGGGAGCAGTATTTGAAACAGTAATAATGAGATTAAACCGCCTGAGGCCATTGGCTTTAGCGGTTTTCTTTCTTGGATTAATACTCTAAAAGTATTTATCATGTGTATATTCTTACAAATTTATATAGTTTTACCATGACCATTATCTTTATTCGTCATTATTCTAAAAAATTTGCCAGTTAATTTCAACTATGATAAAATTATACGTACTTTCAGATGGTACATATTCTATCATCAAAGGACAGTTTATACCCGTTGGGAGGTAAACTGTCTTTGTTTATCTCGCATTACTTCTTTAACATTTAATCTTTCAAATTAAGTTAAACAGAATAATATATTTAGCTTGATCATTATCACGCAATGTTTAGTTTAAAAGGAAAATTTTCATTATTTAGGTGATTATGTATATAGCTAAAAGAAGGAGGATTTTATGAACGAGACAATTGATCGAAATGCTTTATTGCGTAGCGATGTGAAAAAACTAGGTAATATTTTAGGTGAAATTCTTGTGCACCATGGGGGCATCGAATTATTTAATGAAGTGGAAGCAATCAGGGAAATGGCAAAAAAGCTAAGACAAGAATTTGATGCCAATATTTATCAACAACTAAAAGAGAAAATTCAGCAACTTGAACCGCCAATGCGTCAAAATGTGATAAGAGCCTTTTCAATTTATTTTCATTTAATTAATATAGCTGAACAAAACCACCGAATACGGAGAAGAAAGCAGTATAAATTAGAAGAACAGAAAGCGCAACCTTTTTCAATTGAAAATGCTGTAGCGAAAGTAAAAGACTATAAGATGCCCAATGCCGCTTTGCAAGATGTCATTAATGATCTGTCCATTGAACTGATCATTACTGCTCATCCAACTGAGGCAACAAAACGTACAGTCCTTGAGATCCAAAAAAGAATCTCTACTATTTTGCAAAAATTAAATAGTCCAGCTATTACAGAATTAGAGCATGAAAACCTAATTGAAAATCTTTATAATGAAGTGACGACTCTATGGCAAACGGATGAATTACGTCATAGAAAGCCTAGGGTTTTAGATGAAGTTCGCAACGGACTTTATTATTTTGACCAAACCTTATTCGATGTCATTCCAGCTGTACATGAAGAACTAGAATTACAATTAAAGAATCAAATCAATGATTTTGATTGGAAAGTTCCTAACTTTCTTCATTTTGGATCTTGGATCGGTGGAGACAGGGATGGAAACCCCAACGTCACACCTGAGATCACTTGGCAAACATTACAAATGCAAAGAGATTTAGTGATTAAAAAATACAATGAAGCTATCAATGATCTTATGAAGAGATTTAGTCAGTCCACAACTCGAATTAAAGTAAGCGAGAGTCTATTAAAATCTATCGATGAAGAAGAGCATACCTATTTAACTGAAGAAGAAAAATGGCCGGTTACATCGGAAGTTTATCGTCGAAAATTTGCTATCATTTTAAAAAGACTTCATGAGGTTGGAAAATCTGACCTAGGTTATAAAAATTCAGAGGAACTAATAGCTGATTTGCGTTTAATTTTGGAAAGTGCGGAAAGTCACCAACTTCAAAATAAAACCCTTAAATCAGTCCGTACACTAATTAGACAAGTGAAGTTATTTGGATTTCACTTAGTCACATTAGATATTCGTAACCATAGCGGAGAACATGAATTTGCTGTTAACGAAATTCTTAAAGCCGTTAATATTACAAAGAATTATTCGGAACTAAGTGAAGACGAAAAAGTAGAGATCTTAGCGGAGGCATTAGGTGATCCACGTCCACTACTATTATTTGAGGAAGATTATTCGCAGCAAACACGGAACATCCTGAAAGTTTTCCATTTAATTAGAAAAGCTCATAAAGAGTTTGGAAAACGTTCCATTGAAGTATATTTAATCTCTATGACCCAATCTGCCAGTGATTTACTTGAAGTATTATTGCTTGCAAAAGAAGCTGGCGTTTATCGTCTGTATGCCGATGGCACAGTGGAATCTGACATTAATGTTGCTCCATTATTGGAAACGATTGATGATTTAATTGCTGGTCCCAAAATTATGAAGTCTTTATTTGAAATGGATGTATATTATAATCAATTAAAGGCACATAACAATCACCAGGAAATAATGCTAGGTTACTCAGATGGGAGTAAAGATGGTGGCACCTTAACAGCCAATTGGAAACTCTTTAAAGCCCAGCAAGAAATCCATGATATGGCAAAAGAATTTGATATCCGTCTTAAGTTTTTCCATGGGCGCGGTGGTTCATTAGGACGTGGTGGCGGATCATTGAATACAAGCATTCTTTCACAACCAGTGGAAACACTAGGAGACGGCGTTAAAATCACAGAGCAAGGGGAAGTTCTCTCTTCAAGGTATCTAATCACTGACATTGCCTTCAGAAATTTAGAACAAGCTGCATCAGCATTACTTGAGGGATGTGTTCGGGTTTCCAGTGAATCTCAAGTCGAGTATTTCCGTGAAAAAGAATGGGATTTGGCAATGGAAGAAATATCCAAACATTCATTAAAAAAATATCAGTCGTTAGTGTTTGGTGATCCAGATTTTCTTACCTATTTTAATCAAGCGACACCACTTAAGGAAATTGGTGCACTTAATATAGGGTCACGTCCAATGAGTAGAAAAAATAGTCAACAGTTTGAAGATCTCCGCGCGATTCCTTGGGTTTTTGCTTGGACTCAATCTCGCCACATGTTGCCAGCTTGGTATGCGGCAGGAACGGGTCTAGAGACTTTTATTAACCAAGAGCCTCATCATTTAGAAATATTGCAATCTATGTATCAAAAATGGCCATTCTTCCGTTCGACAATTAATAATTTGCAAATGGCGCTTATGAAGGCAGATATGGCGACAGCGAAACAATATTTAACATTAGTTCAATCTCCTGAAATCGCCGAAAGAATTTATAGCAATATATATGATGAATATCAGCGTACGAAAAAAGCTTTATTGCTCATTTCTGGAAACCAAGAGCTTCTGGACCATGTACCAAATATTAAGGAATCTGTGCATAGAAGAAATCCATATGTAGATCCTTTAAATTTCTTGCAAGTCTATTTAATTCAAAAATTAAGAGAAACAGATCAACCATCAGAGGATTTAGTGACTGAAGTGTTACTTACCATAAATGGAGTGGCTGCTGGCTTAGTCAATACTGGTTGATCATAATTCGAAATGCTGCTAATGAAATATTTTGTTCATTCAAAAAGAGGCTGGGACATAACTAGCCAAAAATAGTAAATAAAAAGGTTCCAAGCAATAAAAAATTTGCTTGGAACCTTTTTTTGTAGAGTTTCTCCCTCTCCCGGCACTATTTTGCCGTTCATGGCG